>NZ_MKRU01000105.1:0-5207 GCF_001897985.1 Microbacterium sp. 69-7
CTTGCAGGCCAATCCGTCCAGTTGCCAGGCGCCGGAGCATACGGCTACTGAGTCGTTTCGCTACACGGCTGCTACACGGAAGGCTCCCGGTGGCTCGGGAACCTTCTTGCCGATGGCCGAAGATCCGCGTGAGTCCGGGCTGGTAGCGGGAGCGGGGCTTGAACCCGCGACCACACGATTATGAGTCGTGCGCTCTCACCAACTGAGCTACCCGCACGCTCCGCACCCACACGGCGAGATGTGGATGCTGCGAGCCCCGAGTCAGGATTGAACTGACGACCCCTTCCTTACCATGGAAGTGCTCTGCCACTGAGCTATCGGGGCGTGCCACCCCTCTCGGGGCAACCAGAAAAGAATATCAGAGCCGGGGCGTCCGACAGAATCGGCTCAGCCGACGGTGTGGCCGGGCTTGGTGTGCTCGGCCAGCCACGGCATCGGGTCGATGCGGGTGGTGCCCCCCAGCAGCACCTCGAGGTGCAGGTGGGGTCCGGTCGCCTTACCGGTCTGTCCGACGCGGCCGATGACCTGTCCGGCGGTGACCTTGTCGCCCACCTTCACCTGCAGCGAGCCGTACTGCATGTGGCCGTAGCGAGTGGAGACGAGCTGGCCGTCGATGATGTGGTCGATCAGCACCGTCACACCGTAATCGCCACCGGACTCGGTCGCGATGCGCACGGTGCCCGCGGCGACAGCGTGGATCTCCGCGCCCTCACCCGGGGTCAGGTCGACGCCGTTGTGGGGGGTGGCGAACTCCGAGAGGTACGCGATGGACCCGAAGGCGGCCGAGATCGGCACCCCGACGGGGAACGGGTACTGGATGGGCGACGAGGGGTCGTTCACCCACGTGTTCGCGAACAGGCGCACGCCCGACTCGGCCGCAAGCTCCGACATCGACGTGACGTTGTAGCTTTCGGGTCGATCCAGCGCGGTCGGAGCATCGGTTCCCGAAGCGACGAACGCCTGGATCTGACCGGCATCCGAGCTCTTCGTCAGCTTCTGGCCGGCGGCGACGACGGTGGGCTGCGCGGCGGTGTTCGACGAGTCGGATGCCGAGGCGATCGCAGCCGCCGGCGTGGTCGTGCCCACGGCAAGCAGGCCGACGACCGCCATGACGCCCACCGAGAACGACGCCGCAGCCATCCGCTTGGCGATCGCCGCGCCACGCGGGCGGCGGCGTACGGCGACATGGACGACGGCCTCGGCAGCGGAAACCGGCTCCGCCGGCTCGGCAACGGCGGTCGAGGGACGCTGCACGGGCGTCTCCCCCGTGAAGGAGAACAGGCGGGCAGCGAACTCGAACTCGTCGAGGTCGCAGCTCTCGGATGCCGCGACGAACGCGGAATCGCTCGGGAGCTGGTCGGCGACCGGAGCGGGCACGGCATCCGCTTCGTGGTCGACGGCGGCGGCCGCCGTCACGGCGACCGCGGACGCATCTTCGGTGGCGACCGATTCGAACACGGCTCGCGCGGCACGGCGCAGACGCCGACGGGAGACTTCGTCGGGCTGTGCGCCGACGACGGTTTCGGCGACGATCGCCGCAGCGACCTCGGCGACGACCGACTCGGCGAGGGAGGGCTCGGCGGGCGCGGACTCGGCGGGCGCCTCGGGCTGCGCCACCTCGACGACAACGGCGGAAGCAGCGGGCAGAACGTCGTCCGCGGGCGCGGCCACGGCGGCGGCCTGGGCAGCCAGGCGACGGTACTCAGCGCGGGTCAGAGCACCCGGCCCGGTCGGCGTTGCGGCCGACTCGGTTCGTCGGCTGGCACGCCGCGAGGGCGTCCCATCGGCCGCGGGGGTGTCGGGGGTCAAATCACACAGGCTCTCGTCAGGCCGCGCGGAGGGGGCTCCGCACGACGACGTACTACGGGCTTCGGATCGCTTCGCCGTTCGGGCCGGCAAAGATAACGATCGGGTAAACACTACATCGTGGTCGCTGGGAATGCCATGGACACACGGTCCACGTTCCTATCAACCCGCGGACGCCTCACACCTCCAGCAGCTCGCGCATCCGCGGAAACAGCTCCGGACCGGCCGCGATCGTCATCTCCGCACCGGGCGCGCTGCCCGGCCGTCCGCCGACGACGCCGCCCGCCTCCGTAACCAGCAGGGCTCCCGCCGCGTGATCCCACGGCTTGAGCCCGCGCTCGAAGTACCCGTCCAGCCGCCCGGCGGCGACGTACGCCAGATCGAGGGAGGCGGCGCCGGCGCGACGCAGGTCGCGGGCGAGCACCATCATCCGGCGCACGCGTGCCAGGTCGCCGTCGTGGGTGGCGGGGTCGTATCCGAAGCCCGTGGCAAGCAGGGCCCCGGCATCCGTCACCGTCGATACGCGCAGAGGCTGATCGCCGAGCCAGGCGCCCCCGCCGCGGTGCGCGTGGAAGAGCTCGTCGACGGCGGGGCTGTAGACCGCCGCGGCCTGTGCGACCCACGTCTCGGGCGTCGCCTCCCCGGTCACGGCGGCGATGCTGACCGCGTACTGCGGAATGCCATAGGCGTAGTTGACCGTGCCGTCGATGGGGTCGACGACCCAGGTCACACCGCTCGTACCGGGCTGCGGGTCGGACTCCTCCCCGAGAAAGCCGTCGTCGGGCCGGACTGCGGCCAGTCGGTCGCGGATGAGCTGCTCCACCTCGCGGTCGGCGTCGGTCACGATGTCGGCGAGGGTGGACTTCGTCGCCGCCACCGCGACGCCCTCAGCCCGCCGACGCCGCGCGAGCGCGCCGGCCTCTCGTGCGATGTCGACGGCGATCTTCTCCCACTGCGCGGCATCCACCATGCCTCCACGCTACGCGCACTACCGTGGCCTCATGAGCGCGCACGACGACGTCGTGATCGTCGGCGGTGGCCACAACGCCCTCACCGCCGCCGCCTATCTCGCCCGGGCGCGCAAGCGCGTCGTCGTGCTGGAACGGCAGGACCGGGTCGGCGGCGCCGCGGTGTCGGAGCAGCCGTGGGCGGGCGCGGATGGCGCCTGTCGCGCTACTCGTACCTCGTGAGCCTGCTGCCTCGCACGATCATCGACGACCTCGATCTGCGCCTCGACCTGCGACGGCGCCGGTACTCGTCGTACACCCCCGACCCCGCCGACCCGTCCCGCGGCATCCTCATCGACAACGCGGATGCCGCGGCCACCACCGCGAGCGTCATCCGCACGACCGGTGACCTCCGCGAGGCGGAGCGCTTCGAGGCGTTCACCGACCGCCTCCTCCCGCTCGCTGCGACCGTCTTCCCCTCGGTGACAGAGCCCCTGCGCCGCGCGAGCGAGATGCGTGCGGAAGTCGCCGACACGGCGCTCTGGGACGCGCTCACGACGCGACCGCTGGGCGGCCTGCTGCGCGACGGGCTGGGCACCGACATCGCGCGCGGCATCGCCCTCACCGACGGCCTCATCGGCCCCTTCTCCCGGGCCGACGATCCCTCACTGCGCCAGAACCGCTGCTTCCTCTATCACGTGATCGGCGGCGGCACCGGTGACTGGGACGTCCCCGTCGGCGGCATGGGCCGAGTGAGCGGCGCGCTCGAGAACGCGGCGCGCCGCGCGGGCGCCGAGATCCGCGTCAATGCGACCGTGAGCGCGGTCGCGCCCGACGGCTCGCCGTGCATCGAAGCACGGACCACGACCGACCTGGAGGGGTCACTCGGCATGACAGCCGGCGACATCTTCCACGGGCCGCTGTCGTGGCCGTGGGCGGGCGACGACGAGCCGCTCGAATCGGCGGCCGAGCGTTGGGGCGTGGCGACGGCGCACGAACGGGTACTGCTGTGCGGGTCGGGCGCGCGTCGCGGCGGCGCCGTCAGCGGCATCGGCGGGCACAACGCCGCGATGGCGGCGCTGGAGCTGCTCGACTGACGCTCAGCTGTGCGGCGGCAGCGGCGGGGCGGGCGGGTAGCCGTCGTGCCCCTGCGCGGCCGGAGCCGTCGGGGTGCTCGCGCCCTCCGTGAACCAGAAGCGTGCGCCGGACGAGGGATGACCCGTGTAGTAGGCGTTCCAGTCCGGCGAGCCGTCGGGGAACACCGGCAGCGGCGTGACGCCGTCGGCGAAGGTGGGCCACGGTGCGGATGCCGCCGGAGCGGGTGCCGGTGCCGGCGCGGGCGGCTGAGCGGGGGCAGCGGGCGCCGCCACGGGGAGTGGGGCCGAACCGTAAGGAGCCGCGCCGTAAGGAGCCGCGCCGTAAGGAGCCGCGCCGTAAGGAGCCGCACCGTAGGGGGCGGCGAGGTGCGGGCGCGGACGCTTCGGGGCGAAGAGGGCGTTGACCAGCGGCAGGAGCGCCGTGCCCACCGCCGACAGGATCGCGAGCGCGACGACCACGCGCCAGTAGAGCGGACGGTAGGTGACGAACTCGTCGGTCATCAGCGGTAGCACGAGCATGACCATGAGGATGACGACGAGCCCGATGGTCACGTAGGTGACGATCGAGGTGAAGGTCGTCTGGTGCCGCTGGAACGCTTTGAGGAAGAGGCGTGCGTGCAGGAGAGCCCCCTGGATGATGAGCGCGATGACGATGAACTTGAACACGCGCCCGGCGCCGACGCCGAAGTAGCCACTGGTCGGCATCCAGATGAGGAACGCCCCGACCAGCAGGATCAACACCCACGAGATCATGCTCGTCAGCGCGAGCCAGGTGGGCCGGTTCTGGGCCATGTTCGACTCGGCGATCGCCACGCCCGCGAAGCCCGCGAGCAGCAGGATCGTCAGGAACGCCTTACCCACGATGCCGTTCGAGTCGCCGATCAGTACCCACACCACGCACACGAGGGCGGCGGCGATCAGGGCGCCGATCGCGACCCAGATCGTCGCTCGCAGGATCTTGTTCGACTGCGGTGAACTCGTCGGTTCGGTCATGTCTCTCCCCATCGTCGGGCATCCAGCCGTGCCCCCATCCTGTCACGGGGGTCGGTCCGCGTGGAGAGCGCAGACCAGGAAAGGCCCCGCATCTGCGGGGCCTTTCGGGGCTCTTCGGAATTAGGGGTGTAGCGCGGGTCTGAAGCCTCCGGCTTCGAGCAGTGATCTCGCGATGTAGTGGGTGAGGTTGCGGAAGTCGAGGGCGGAGCCGCGGAGGTGCTCGAGCCGGCCATTGATCGCTTCCGTCGGGCCGTTGCTGGTGCCGGGCCGGTCGAAGTACGCGAGCACGTCGAGGGCGCGCTGTTTGAGGGTTCGACCGAGCCTGCGGATCTCGACGAGCGCGGCGGGGACGCCAGCGGTGACG
>NZ_MKRU01000106.1:0-37126 GCF_001897985.1 Microbacterium sp. 69-7
TCCGCCGCGGGCGCGGTCCATGGCTTTGTCTTCCAGTGCCTCGGCGATCGAGTACAGGAACGCCAGCGCTGCGGCCTCCTCGACATAGCCGAGGATCACCGCACCGACCGCGCTGATCGTCATCAGCAGCCCGATGCCGAGCTTACCCTTGAACAGCTTCCGAATCGCGCCCGGGGTGAACGTCGATGCACCCAGCAGCAGGCCGATCCAGAACAACACCAAGGCCGGGGTCTCCATCCCAGACCACTCCAGGACCAGGCCAGTGAGGAAGGCGATGCCGGAGAAGACCGGGACCATGATCCCGCGGTCCCGCCACCAGGGGTGTTCCGCCTCCTCAGCCTCTTCGCTGATGGTGGTCTCGAGCTCGTCGTGCTCGCAGCCGCACGCCGCGCTCACTCGCTCGCTCCCATCCCGCAGCAGCCCGGCACCGTGCACGCCGCGTCCATGCAGGGCGCGTGCTCGTCTACCGCGAGAGTCACGTCCACCAACGCGGTCAGCGCCGCCGCCAGGTGCGGGTCCGCGATCTCGTAGCGCGTCTGCCTCCCCTCGGGCTCAGCGACCACGATCCCGCAGTCGCGCAAGCAGGTCAGGTGGTTCGAGACGTTCGAGCGGGTCAGTTTCAGCTCGCGCGAGAGCACGGCGGGATAGCTCGGGCCGGCGAGCAGGGTCATCAGGATCCGGGAACGCGTCGGGTCCGCCATCGCCCGGCCGAGCCGGTTCATGACGTCAAGACGCGAAGCAATAGTCAGCACACACTGACTATACAGCCAGCACTGACATGAACCGAATGGGTAGTGAACCTACGAGGCCGAACCCACGCCGAGCTGGATGAGCTGCGGGGCCGGCGCGCAACACGATCCCGTGCTGGCAGACTCGTCCGGCGCGTCGAAGAGGCCGGAGCCTCCGCACACGCCGGTGTCCGGCAGAGCGAGCTCCACGCGCTCGGCGGCCTCGTGGTCCCCGGCGATCGCGGCGACGACGCTGCGCACCTGCTCGAACCCGGTCAGAGCGAGGAACGTCGGCGCACGCCCGTAGGACTTCGCACCGACGATGTAGAAGCCCGACTCGGGCTGGGCGAGATCAGCAGCGCCCGTGGCCCGCACGGAGCCGCACGAGTGCACGTTCGGATCAACCTCCGCAGCGATCTTCGACGGGGCCTGCAGGCGCATGTCGAGGTCGAGACGGATCTCCGAGAGGAAGGACAAGTCTGGGCGGAAGCCGGTCGCGACGAACACCCGAGCGGCAGGGTCGAGCCGGCGGCCGTCCTCCGCGATGAGCACCGCCTGACCGCCATCGATGACGACCTGCTCCGTGCGGAATCCAGTGACGAGATCGACGAGCCCGTCCTCGACGGCCTTCTTCGCCCGCTGTCCCAGCGCGCCGCGCTCGGGCAGCTCGTCGGCGCTGCCGCCGCCGAAGGTGTTGCCGACCGCGCCGCGCCGGAGCACCCAGGTGATCCGCGTCCCCGGCTCGCGCTTGGCCACGCGAGAGAGCGTACCGATCGTCGTCGCGGCGGAGTGGCCGTTGCCGACCACCACGATGTGCTGGCCAGCCAGCGCGGTCGCGTCCTCGATCGCGGGCATGCGATGCTCCAGGAGCTCCGCATCGACTGCAGCGCGTTCCCCGAGCGCGGGCAGCCCGTCAGCTCCGGCAGGGCTCGGAGTGCGCCAGGTGCCCGAAGCGTCGATCACCGCACGCGCTTCGATCCGCTCCTCGGTGCCGTCCGCGCGCTCGACGTGGACGACGAAGGGCTGCTCGGCGCGGCCGGCGTCGACGGAGAGGTCGCGGCCCTCCCGGCCGACGCCGACGACCCGCGTCCCGTAGCGCACGCGGTCGCCGAGCACATTGCTGAGGGGCGCGAGGTACCGCTCGATCCACTGCGCGCCGGTCGGGTAGCCCTGCGTCGGGGCCGACCATCCAGTCGGCTCCAGCAGACGTCGCGACGCGGGGTCGGTGAGCTCCGTCCACGGCGAGAACAAGCGCACGTGGCCCCATTCGGCCACAGCCGAAGCGGCGGCGTCGCCGGACTCCAGGACGAGCGGTCCGAGTCCCCGCTCGATCAGATGGGCTGCGGCGGCCAGTCCCTGCGGACCAGCACCGATGACGACGACAGGGTTCACTGCGACCTCCATGCATTGACGTTCTTCGATGTGAGACAAGACGATCCTGACGCTCATATCGACAGATGTCAATACGTCGGGCAGAATAGAGCCATGAACGCACTGCCCGTCACCATCGACACCAGCGCCGACTCCTGCTGCACCCCCGGCCAGGCGATGGACGACGGCACCGCCCACGACCTCGCGAAGGTCTTCAAGGCCCTCGGCGACCCGACGCGGGTGAAGCTGCTCTCGATGATCGTCGGGAGCAGCGCCGGCGAGATGTGCGTCTGCGACCTCACCGACCCCGTGGGCCTGTCGCAGCCGACGATCTCCCACCACATGAAGCTGCTCGTCGAGGCCGGCCTCGTCACGCGCGAGCAGCGCGGGAAATGGGCGTACTACCAGCCGACCACCGGCACGCTCGCCGACGCGGCGAAGGCGCTGCTGGGCTGAGCTTCGTTGTCAGTCGGACACCGAGCGGATCTTTGGGTAGTCGGACCAGTCCCCACTGGCGAGGCGCGACCACGCGGCGGCCGACGCCGGCGTTATGCCGAGCAAGTCGGACACGATCCGCGGGTGCATCTGCCGGGTGAGTTCGATGAGGGCGGTCGTCCGGGCGCTTCCGGAGCGGAGCCCTTCGGCGCGGAGGCGGCGACTGATCGGCCCCGGGGTGAGATGGAGCCCCGGGTTTCTGCCGGGGAATAGCCATCCTTCGGGATGGCGCATCGACGCGTCGACCAGGTCGATGATCGCGTCTCCGAGAATCTTGGGGAGCTCGATAGGTTCCGCCCCGATAGTGAGCTTCACGGGCTGGGAGGTCGCGTCGACCTGATCGCGGGTGAGGGTGATGATGCGGGTGAGCTGAATGCCGTAGAGGAGAACGAGCAGGCCCGCAGCACGGGTCTTCGAGTCCATGTCCGAATCGGTGAGGAATCGACGGGCCATCTGCCATCGATGGTCGGACTCGTAGTGCCGGCCCTCGAGGCGACTCGGCCGGAACTCGACGCGTAGGGTGCTCAACTGGTGGCGTCGCAACCAGCGGGTGAATGGTGCCAACGCGTCCCGCTGACTCGGGGAGTCCGTGAGGAACGCGTCGAGGCGGCGTTGGGGGAAGGTGGCGAGCGTCTCGCGCTGCGATCGGATTTCGTGCAGGAGCGCGGCACAGTACTTGAGCGCTGCGCGTTGCCGTTGGAAGCCAGCCGCAGGGCTCGACGGGCCGCGAGACACCGCCCGGAATGCGCGCGTCGAACGGAGCAACTCCCAGGTGCAGTACCGGCGCAGGACAAGCCGGTCTTCGGCGTGCCCAACCTCCGATAGCCAGTTCTCGAGCCAGTGGTCGAAGCGCGCGGCCTCGACGTCAAGCTCCGGCAGTACGCCGGAGCGAACCAGCAGCGAAAGGAGGAATGCCACGGACTGCCCCGACTGGGCTCTGGTCATGATCGCGTCGGCGGCGAGAGGCAGGGTTCCCTCGGCGAGTTCGCGGAGCACGGCGGCACATTTGCTCTTGTGCTGCCACCGCTCCAGAGAATTCGCCTTGCCATGGTGCGTGAGCAGGTAGTCAGCAAGAGGCTGAAGCTCCGGGCGGATATCACCGGCCTCATCGCAGAGGAGTCGCTGGATGGTGATCGGGCGGCGGCACTCGGCGCAGAGGCGATGCTTGCGCACTTCTTCGATTGAACCGCAGCCGGGACACGCCATCGTGATCGGCGTGCCGGCGCAATCCGCGCAGACCTTCTGGTCGTTCATGAACCCGGTGAGGAACACCTTGCGCCCGCATTCAGGGCAGGGTTGCGGCGTGCGCATCGCGTAGTAGCAGCGGGCGCAGACGCGTCGCCCGTCGAGATGGGATGCGACCCGGCCGGGCTCTCCGCAGAGCCCGCAGGTCTTGACTGGCGCGGTGTAACAGGCCAGGCAGACGAGCTCGGGGCGACGGACGACGATGGTCGCGTGCTGACCGCACCGGGAGCAATGGTCGAAGGAACGGGGATCAGCACGCCAGCATTCACGGCAGTACCGCTTCCCGTCGATGGTGCGCTGCACCGGCCTCACCTGGCCGCAGGTCGCGCATGCGACGGATCTGGCGTTCCGTTCGCAGCGGGAGCAGCGACGTCCGCCGCTCGGCGTCTTGTGCGGCATGCGGACAGCACGGCCGCACGACTCGCACGTCGGCAGGACAACCCGACTCGCGCCCTCGGCGACGAGCGCGTGCGCAAGGTCCTGAACCGTCACAGGCACATTCGCGTGACGTCCTTCGAGAACTCCGGGTTGCTTGAGGAGAGCGAGCTCGAGCAGGCGTTGCGTGAGCGGCACCGGAGCGACCGTGCTCACGATCTCAACGAGACGTTCCGTCGGGATCTCGATCGCGACCCACTGGATGAGCATCACGACCTCTGCGACACGCGGCTCCTGCGGCGGCTTGGCCACGACGGTCTACTTGGTGCGTGGACGGCGGATGGTGGCGCGAACGGGCCTGAGATCGCCGATCGACCCGCGAGTCGCTTCTTCGCCCACGGCGATCGGGGTCGCGGCCTCGCGGCGGGTGATCGTCACAAGATCGTCGAGGGAGCACTCCAGCGCGTCGCAGAGTGCGGCGAGGACGTCGAGACGCACCCGTTGCGGCGGTTGCGTCACCAGCCGATAGACCTGCTCTCGGGAGAGGCCGATGCCGCGCTCCTCAAGCAGAGGTCTCAGCTTGGAGGTCTGGAAGATGCCGCGTGACGCCATCACGCTGCGCAGGTTCCATCCGGTCTCAAGTTCAACGGTCATTCCGCTTCTCCTTCGATGAGGGCCTTCAATGCCTCTGCAAGCACCCGGTTCTTGTAGTCCGAACTGACGGAGGCGTAGATCGACGTCGTCGACGCGTGCATGTGCCCGACCTGCTCCTGCACGAATCGCTCGGCGTAGCCGAACTCGAGCAGGTGCGTGACGTAGGAATGCCGGAGGCTGTGCAGCGTCAGATCCTTCGACAGGCCGGCCTCGTCCCGCAGTTCCGCGAACCTCCGGTCGAGATAGCCGGCGGACAGGCGGGTGCGTCGCTCGGTCACCCAGAGCGCGTCGAGGTCGTCACCGGGCGCAAACCGTTCCCGGGCCTGTTCGAGCCACTGCTGCATGCCCGGCACCCACCAGTCGAACTCCGGCACCAGCAGCACTGTGCGACGACGAGGAGCGCCGCCGCCAGCCGCCTTCGCCCACCGCACGTGGATCGCACCGTAGCGTCCCCATTGGCGCATCTTGGCGTTGTGGTGCAGGTCGACGGTGTCGAGCATCACCACCTCGGTGCGGCGCAGCCCGAACGCGTAGACCGTCTTCAGCAGCTGCGCGTCCCGCAGCGCCCCGAGCGCGCCTTTTCGTCCCGAGCTCACGAGCAACTCAACCCGGGCGTCAGCGGTGTCGAACAGGCGCTCCACCTCGTCGTAGGTGAACGGCCGGCGCTTTCCGTCGCCCTCGAACTCAAACCGATGCGCGACCGTGTTCCATGGCAAGCACACCTGCGACGGGATCTCGCCGAACTCCCGTTCGCAGATCTCCATCCAGTCGTACAACGGATTCGTCAGGTAGTCGCAGAACCCGCGGATTGCGCCATGGTGGTGACGCAGAGTGGACAGCGCCAGCCTGCGATCGGTGGCTTCCCTTGTGAACTCGTCAACGTCAGCGACCGTCCACTTCCACGGCGGCTTGTCCGCGAACTCCCGGAAGCGGGCCACCGTCGCCACGCGGTTCTGGATGGTCTGCTCACGGAGCCCTCGCGACAGCTGCTGATTCCGCCAGCCGTCCATCATCGCGTCGAAGACCTGCTGCTCCGGGTTCGCCAAAGCGACGTTCGACGCCGAGGTGAGCAGTCGAAGTGCGGCTGGAGAGCTCCCAAAATCTTGCATTAGATGCAACAAAGTATGGGATAGTGCATCACCGAGTCAAGTCGGATCTTGGGAGGCGCGTGATCTCGCTGTTAGGGTCAGAGCGGACCAGCCCGACCGAGACCAATAGTCCTCGTTTGCAAGTGTCAACAGTTGCATTCGCTGCAACATGCGAGGGTTCGCCATTCGGGATATCTAGGCAGTGATATATCTCTAACTCTGAGAGATTTCTCACCTGAGAACCAGCCGCCGCCTCACGGGCGCGGTTAGCCTTGTTCGTAGCTCTCGTGGCGAGCCACCGTCGCCCCCAACGGCGGTCGTCGTGTCACCCCCAAGACCGGCATTCGGCAGATCGCCCGATGAGCCCAGGCCCTCTCGATTCTCCCAGCCCCCAATGTGGGGATCGAGAGGGCCCCCCTTTTCTGCGCGGGTCCGTCACGCCGGGTGCGGTCAGCGCGTCGACGCGGTGCGGGAGGCGCCTCGTATGCTGGAGGGATGGCCGGAAAGAAGCGCGCGAAGCCCCCGCTCGAGTTCCGCAACACGCAGCTTGCCGACGCCCTGCAGACACAGGACATGGCAGCCCTGGCCTTCGCCCTGCGTCACGGCCCGACGGTGGTACCGCTCATGCGCCCCGGTCAGCGCGACGACCCTCGTGACACCGGCGAGGTCTGGACGTACCGCGACCCGAACACCGGCGATGTCGCGCTGCTGCTGTTCAGCGATGCGGCGAACAAGCCCGCAGCTCTTCCCCCCGCGGTGGCGCTGCACTCGCCTGCGTGGCTACGCAGCTTCCTCACCGCTCACGAACCCGAGATCACCACCGTCTTCTTCGACATCGCCGGACCGCACGCGATGCAGGCCTCGCCGGCGGATCTGCTGGCCGCCCTCGCTCTCGAGGCCTGACGGGCGGCGTGCTCAGAAGTCGGGGCGGTCGCTCGGCTCGTTCGGATGGTGTCGTGCGAGGTCGCGCAGGGCGCCGCGCAGGTCGCGGGATGCCGTGTCGATGACGGATCGGTAGCCGACCCGGTTCGCCTCGTTGCGGCGCTGCTCATGGGAGGTGACCGCTCGCACTTCGCCGGCGAGGCTCAGCTCGCCGATGGCGACCAGACCCTTCGGGGTGGCGCGCCCCGTGATCGCGCTCGCGACGGCGAGGGCGATGGCGAGGTCGGCGGCCGGCTCGATCAGGCGCACGCCGCCGACGGTGGAGACGTAGACGTCCTGGTCGGACACCCGGATGCCGGCGCGCTTCTCCAGCACCGCGAGCACCATCGCCACGCGTGCGCCGTCGACGCCGCTGACGATGCGTCGTGGGTTCGGTCCCGAGCCGGGCAGCGTGAGCGCCTGCACTTCGACCGGCAGGGCGCGGCGCCCCTCCATGGCGATCGTCACACAGGTGCCGGGTTCGCGTGACCCGTGGCCCAGGAACAGGGCGCTCGGGTCGGGCACCTCGGCGATGCCGCTACTGGTCTGCTCGAAGCAGCCGACCTCGTCGGTCGCACCGAACCGGTTCTTCAGGGCGCGGACGAAACGCAGCGCGGTCTGCCGATCGCCCTCGAAGTGGCACACGACATCGACCAGGTGCTCCAACACGCGCGGCCCCGCGACCTGCCCGTCTTTCGTGACGTGGCCGACGATGATGACCGGAAGATCGCGTTCCTTCGCCACGCGGATGAGCGTCGACGCCACCTCGCGCACCTGGCTGGGATGCCCCGGGGCTCCGTCGACGAGGCTGGAGGCGACCGTCTGCACCGAGTCGACGATCAACAGCTCGGGACGTGTGTCGTCGACATGGCCCAGGATCGTGGCGAGGTCGGTTTCGCTCGCGAGGTAGAGCTCGTCGTGGAGGGCGCTGGTGCGCTCGGCGCGCAGGCGCACCTGTCCGAGCGACTCCTCGGCGCTCACGTACAGCACGCGCCGACCGGCGCGGGCGGTCTGTGCGGCGACCTCGAGCAGCAATGTCGACTTCCCGACGCCGGGCTCGCCGGACAGCAGGATGGCCGCACCGGGCACGAGGCCCCCGCCCAGCACGCGGTCGAACTCGCCGACGCCGGTGGTCCGCCGCGGCGTCTCACGCGTGTCGATCGAGGTGATGGGGCGCGCCGCACCCGTCGGTGCGAGCGGCGTCACCGCATGCACCGGTGTCGACGACACGGCCTCGACCACCGTTCCCCACTGCTGGCACTCCCCGCATCGCCCGACCCACTTCGCGCTCGTCCAGCCGCACTCGGTGCAGCGGTACGCGCTCGTGGTCGCGGTGCGCTTTGATGCCATGCGTTCAGGCTAGTCGCGGCATCCGACAGTAGCGCCGGCCACCGCGTGGACGGCGAGAGATCAGCGCAGCGAGTCGGCGACCTCGCGGAGGGCGTCGGCCGAGCGACGGAACAGACCGAGCTCGTGGTCGGAGAACGACGTCTCGCGGATCGGCACTGCGCCGGCCGCCGAGACGACCGCCGGGACGGACAGGGCGACACCGCTCACGCCGTGGAAGTCGTCGAGCACGGCCGAGACCGGCATGACGGCGTGTTCATCGTCGAGGATCGCCTCGACGATGCGGGCGCTGGACAGGCCGATCGCGTAGTTGGTCGCACCCTTGCCCTGGATGACCTTGTAGGCGGCGTCGCGCACGTCGACGGCGATCTGGTCGAGCTCCTCGACCGTGAACGGCGGCTGACCGTCGAGGGGCTGCCACTCCAGGATCGGGACGGTGCCGATGGTCGCGTGCGACCACAGCGGGAACTCGGTGTCGCCGTGCTCGCCCACGATGTAGGCGTGCACGCTGGAGATGGAGACGCCCGCACGCTGCGCGATCTTCCAGCGCAGTCGCGAGGTGTCGAGCACGGTGCCCGACGCGAAGATGCGCTCGTAGGGCAGACCGGTGGTCTCCTGCGCGAGCACCGTCAGCACATCGCACGGGTTCGTGACGATGACGAACGTAGCATCGGGGGCGACGTCGAGCAGCTGCGGCATCATCGACTTCAGGATGTTGGCGTTGACGCCGGCCAGCTCGATACGGGTCTGCCCCGGTCGCTGCTTGGCGCCCGCCGTGATCACCACGACGTGCGAGCCCTTCGCGACCGAGATGTCGGCACCGCCGATGATGTCGCTCGACCCGGTGAACTGGGCGCCGTGTGCCAGATCGAGAACCTCGGCCTCGGTCTTCTCCGCGGCGATGTCGTAAAGGGCGACGTGGCGGGCCGAGCCGCGGATGAGGGCCGCGTAGGCCACGGAGGATCCGACCGCTCCCGCGCCGACGACGGTCAGTTTCGAGTTCTCGATCACGCTCATGGCCCCAGTCTGACAGGCCGGGGGATGCCGCGGCCACCGCCGGCCGCAGCCGTGCGAAACGGCGGCGTGCAGGGGGGTCTTGCGGACGGCGTCCGAGGGGCGAAAGATGCCGGCATGACGGACGATGCCCCTGCCCTGCCTCCGGTGGTCGACCTCGACACCTGGCGGCGCGAGTTGGCCGCTCTGCGCGTGCGCGAGAAGGCGGCCACGCGCGAGCTCGACGCGATCGCGGCCCAGCGGCGGCGCCTGCCGATGGTCGAGCTGCCCGCCTACGTTCTCGAGGGTCCCGACGGTCCCGTGCGGCTCGTCGACCTCTTCGGCGACAGGCGGCAGTTGATCGTCTACAGCCACATGTGGACGGACGGGAAGCGGTGGCAGTGTCCGGGCTGTACGAGTTGGACGGCCCAGTTCACGCGGCTGGAGTTCCTCGACGACTACGACGCGCGGTTCGTCATCGTGACGCAGGGACCCATCGGTGAGGCGCTCGCCTACAAGGAGCGGGTCGGCAATCGCATGGACTGGTATTCGACGGCGCACAGTCCGTTCGGGGCCGACATGGGGGCGCCGCCGGACGCGGGGTTCGCGGTCAACGTGTTCCTGCGCGACGGCGAGAAGGTGTACCGCACGTGGCACACCGACGGGCGCGGCACCGAGCAACTCGGACACCTCCACGGCCTCGTCGATGTGCTGCCTTACGGGCGCCAGGAGGCGTGGGAGGATTCGCCGCCAGGGTGGCCGCAGCATCCGACGTACGAGGGCGGCATCGGGTCGCCCGGCATTGCAGCGCTCTACGGGCCGGGAGGATCCGCGGCCGGCTGAGTCCGCCCGGCGGAGGTCGGGTTGCGGATGCCGCCGAGCGCGACGAGGCCGCCGACGACGAGGAGCGCGGCCGTCGTGATCGCCGCGCGGTGGAAGCCGGCGAGATCGAAGGTTCCGCCCGTGATGACCGCCAGCGCGGCGATCGGGAGGAGCCCCGCGACGCGGGCGACGGCGTTGTTGACGGCCGAGGCGATGCCGGAGCGGTGCGGGTCGGTCGCGCCGAGGATCGTGGACGTCAGCGGCGACACCGTGAGCGCGAGTCCCAGACCGAACACGATCATCCCCGGCAGCACCTGCCACCAGTAGTCGAAGTCATCGGCGACGAGAAGCAGGAGCAGGGCGCCGCCGGCCATGATCAGCGGGCCTGCGGTCATGAACAGCCGGGGTCCCCACCGTCCGACCAGAGCGCCGATGCGTGCGCTCAGGGCGATCATGAGCAGTGTCGTCGGCAGGCTCGCGAGTCCGGCGAGGGTGGCGCTGAGGCCCGCGCCCTGTTGCAGATAGATCGCGAGCACGAAGCCGTTGAGCGACAGGGCGGCATAGATGAAGAGAGTCGAGAGGTTGCCGGCGGAGAAGTTGCGGCTGCGGAAGAGATCGAGCGGCAGGATCGGGTCGGCGACCTGGCGTTGTCGCCAGACGAATCCGGCGAGCAGCACGAGGCCGGCGAGCCCCGGCATCCAGATCGCCGGGGACCCCCAGCCGAGGTTCGGCTGCTCGATGAGGGCGAAGACGGCCGCGCCGAGGCCGAGGGTGCACATGATCGCCCCGAGCACATCGACGTGGGCGCCGGCGCGGCGCTCGTCGCGGTGGTTGAGTCGGGTGAGCAGCCACAGGGCGACGACGATGGGAAGGAGGTTGATCCCGAACGCCCATCGCCACGAGGAGTTGTCGACGATCAGTCCGCCCACCAGGGGGCCCACGATCATGGCCGCGGTGGTGGATGCCGTCCAGATGCCGATCGCGCGGGAGCGCAGCGGTTCGTGCATCGTGGCGGTGATGAGGGCGAGCGAGCTCGGGACGAGGAATGCCCCCGCCGCGCCCTGCACCGCGCGCGCCGCGAGGAGCAGCTCGGGGGAGGGGGACAGGGCGACGGCGACCGAGGCGATGCCGAAGCCGATGAGGCCGATGCGCAGCACGAGGATGCGGCCGAAAGCATCGCTCACGGCGCCCGCGACGAGGATGAGCGCGCCGAGGGTGACCAGATACGCGTCGACCGTCCACTGCTGCGTGGACAGGCCGCCGCCCAGGTCGCGGGCGATGGCCGGCAGCGCGACGTTGACGATCGTGCCGTCGAGAAAAGCGACGAAGGATCCCAGGATGGCGATCACGAGGACGAGACGCTGCTTCGGCGTCATCTTCGGCGCCATCACCCGTGCTTTCCCATGCCCCTCACGCTAGGCGGCCCCGGCGACATCGTGAAGGGGGTGGGCAGGGCCGCCCTCGCTGCAGCCGGTTCGCGGCATCCCGCGGAGTGTCGTAAGCTAGTCGGCGGTGACGTGTCCGAGCGGCCGAAGGTGCAACTCTCGAAAAGTTGTGTAGGGTAACCCCCTACCGTGGGTTCAAATCCCACCGTCACCGCCATCACGAAGGCCCCGACTCCCGCGAAATCGCGCGGATGTCGGGGCCTTCGTCGTCGGTGCTTTCGCTGCCGGTCAGCCGCCATAGCGGACGTAGAAGGAGCCGGGGCCGCAGGTATAGGTCGCGGGCCCCACGGTGTGCACGCCTTCTCCGAGGCGAGCGCAGGTCTGCCCGGCATCCACCAGGGTGGCGCCGAGCATGAACACGATCACCAGCGTCACGGCGACGCCGACGCCTGCGATGACGACGCCCGCGAGCGCGAGTCCGTTGCGGTCGTGGCGAGGGGTCTGTCAGCGGGGATCGACATGAGGTGACCATATCGGCGCCGGTGCTCGTTGATCACGAGCACCGGGCAGGCCCGAATGTCACGGCACTTGACATCTGCATAGTAAGCGCGCATATTAAATTCATGATCGAACTCGCTGCCGCCGTCCGCACCTCCTCCGCCGCGCCCGCAGACTACTTCGCGCGATGGATCGACCACGCGTCATGGCCGGAGTGGTCGCCCGACACCGAGTGGGTGCGTGTGGAGGGCCCCGTGCGCGCCGGCACACGGGGCGTATTGAAGCCGGTGGGCGGCCCGAAGACCCGGTTCACGATCTCCGAGTGCGAGCAGGACCGCGTGTACACCGACGTCAGCAGCGTGCCGGGGGCACGCCTCACGTTCCGACACACGGTCGAGTCCGCGCCCAATGGGTCCACGCTCACCGTCCGCGTGTGGATGACCGGTCCCCTCGCGCGGGTGTGGGCGCGGACGGCCTTCAAGGGGTTCTCGGTCTCGGTCCCGGAGGATCTCGATCGTCTCATCGCACTCGTCGAGACCCCGTGACAGAGTGATTCTCGGTGCCGATCGAGGAGACGAAGAACGACGCATGACAGCGGGGTTGAACACGCGATTCGAGTCCGACGATGCCAGCCCGGGCTTCATGCTCTGGCGCGTGACCAATCGTTGGCAGGCGGTGATGCGCCGGACGCTCGCACCCTTCGACCTGACGCACGTGCAATTCGTGCTGCTCGCCGCCCTCACTTGGCGAGCCGACCCCGAGGGGATGACCCAGGTCGACCTCGCCCAGACCGTGCGCACCGACCCGATGATGGTCTCGCAGGTGCTCCGCGCGCTGGAAGCAAAGGGGCTCGTCGAACGGCGCGTCGACCCCGCTGACGCCAGGGCGCGGCGCGTGCTGGCCACCGCTGCAGGGGCCGACAAAGCACGCACAGCTAACGCCGCGGTCGAGGCGGCCGACGAGGAGTTCTTCGGCCCACGTTCGGCCGCGCCGATGTCGCTCCTCGAGCACCTCTCGCATCTGGATCGCTGATCAGTAACGACAACTCGATCAACGGCGCCGCTTGGCCGCCTCTGTCGCCTGGCGCTCGGCGATCACCGGGTAGGTGCCCGTGTAGCCCTCCCGTGCCGCAACGGCGGCCTGGATCTTGCCGCGGGCTCCGAACCAGCCGACGATGAGCGCCGGGATCAGCACGATGAGCGACGCCAGCACCCACCTGCCGGTCTCGGAGAAGCCCATCGTGACGAGCACGAAGACGAGGAACGCGAGCGTGAGATATGACGTGAACGGCGCCCCGAACAGGCGGAAGGACGGACGCTGGAGCCTGCCCTCTTTGGCCCACTTCACGAGCTTGAGCTGGCAGAGGATGATGGTCGCCCAGCCGCCGATGATGCCGAGCGCTGATACCTCGAGCACGATCTCGAACGCCTGCGAGGGCCACAGTGCGTTGATGCCGACGCCTGCGAGGGTGATGACGGCCGTCAGCAGGATGCCGCCGTAGGGCACCCCGTTCCTGCTCATCTTGGCAGTGAACGCGGGGGCCGAGCCGTTCACCGACATCGAGCGCAGGATGCGGCCGGTGGAGTACAGGCCCGCGTTCAGGCTCGACAGCGCGGCGGTGAGGACGACGAAGTTCATCACCGAACCCGCGATCGCACCGGTCTCGGGGGAGCCGATGTGCGAGAAGAACGTCACGAACGGCGACTGTCCGGCCTCGTAGGTGCTGAACGGCAGCAGGAGAGACAGCAACAGGATCGACCCGACGTAGAAGATCGCGATACGGAAGACGACCGTGTTGATCGCCTTCGGCATGACCTTCTCCGGGTGGGCGGTCTCACCGGCGGCGGTGCCGACGAGCTCGATCGCGGCGTAGGCGAACACGACGCCGGAGATCGCGAGGAGCGGCGCGACGAAGCCCATGGGGAAGAGGCCGCCGTTCTCGGCGATGACGCTGAAGCCCGTGGCGCCGACATCGGTCGCGCCGTTGAAGATCAGGAAGCAGGTCCCGACGATCAAGAAGATGACGAGCGCGGCGACCTTGATGAGCGCGAACCAGAACTCCATCTCGCCGAACAGCTTGACGCTCACGAGGTTGAGTGAGAGCACGACCACCAGGGCGATCAAGGCGATCGTCCACTGCGGCACCTGCTGCAACGGCTGCCAGTACTGCGCCCAGAACTTCACGTACAGGGCCGTCGCGGTGACGTCCACGATGGAGGTCATGGCCCAGTTGAGGAAGTACATCCATCCGGCGCCGTACGCGAGCTTCTCGCCGTAGAACTCGCGGGCGTACGAGACGAAGGAGCCGGACGAGGGGCGGTGCAGCACGAGCTCGCCGAGCGCGCGCAGGATGAGGAAGGCGAAGAAGCCGCACACGGCGTAGACGAGGATCAGCGAGGGGCCGCTGGAGGCGAGGCGGCCGCCGGCGCCCATGAACAGACCCGTTCCGATCGCGCCGCCGATGGCGATCATCTGAATCTGTCGTGGGCGCAGCGTCTTGTGGTACCCGGCGTCCTCGCTGGAGAAGTCCTGCGCGGCCTCGGTGCGATCTCCCGTCAGCTCGCGCGCGTTCTCGCGGGCGTCCTCGGGATCCATGCGCGAGAGCGCCTCGTTGTCCGTCATCCCGCAATCATGGAGACGGCGTGTTCCGCTCGCGTGGCACGTGCGCACGCGTGTCGTGAAAAATCAGCCGATGGTCGGGGGCGTTTCGACTCACGACTGTGCCGCCCGCTCAACGATCGGCTGGGGACGGCGGCTCCCGGTCGTTGAGCGAGCGCAGCGAGTCGAGACGCGGCGTCAGAGCTCGAGGCCGACCGCGGCGGAGCAGCGCGCCAGCTCGTCCGCGTCGAGCACGAGATCGGCGGCGCGCGCGGAGTCGGTGATGGATGCCGCGCGTCGCGCCCCCGGAATCGGCACGACGCGCGGGCTCAGGGAGAGCTCCCACGCGAGCACGACCTGCTGCGCGCTCACGGAGTGGGCCTCGCCGATCTCGCGGAAGACGCCGAAGCGTTCGCCCACCGTGCGTCCTGCCCCGCCGGTGCCGCCGAGCGGGCTCCACGGAAGGAAGGCGATGCCGTGCGCGTCGCAGTACCGCAGCTCGCCGAAGCTGCCCGGATACCGCGGCGAGAACTGGTTCTGCACACTCACGAGGTTGCCCGCGCCGAGCACCTGCTCGGCGATCGCGATCTCTTCGACGCTCGCGTTGGAGATGCCCAGTGCCCGCACGAGACCTTCGTCCTGCAAGGTCTTCAGGTTCTGCATGATCTCGCCGTACACCATCCACCGGTCGGGGCGGTGGTACTGGTAGAAGTCGATGACCTCGACACCGAGGTTCTCCATCGAGCGCTGCACCGCCGAGCGCAGGTAGCCGAGTGATCCGTCACGGCCGAAGTCCTTCTCGGCGGTGCGCGTGATGCCGCCCTTCGTTCCGACCAGGATGCCGCTCGTGTCGCCGTCCCACGAGGCGAGCGCGTCGCGCACGATGCGCTCGTTGTGACCCATCTGATCCCACGAGGGCGCGTAGATGTCGGCGGTGTCGATGAAGGTGACCCCGGCATCCAGCGCGGCGTGCACCGTCCCGATCGCATCGGCGCGATCGGGCAGCTCGTTGTCGTTGTTCATCGAGACCGGCATGGCGCCCAGCCCGATCGCGGAGACGGTGAACGGTCCGATCGTGCGCTGCTGCATGGGGTTCCTTCCGGTCGGTCGTACGACGACGTACGCGCTCCACTCTGCCGCATGCCTGCGCCCCCGGGGCCGCCCGGACGGTCCGGACGGTCCGGAGGTGGTCAGTCCGAGGGGAGGCTCACCCGCAGGCGCGCGCCCCCGAGCGCCGCGTCCTCGATGCCGATGCGCCCGCCGTGGGCCTGCACGATGCGCCGGGAGGTGGCAAGGCCCAGCCCGAGTCCGGGCACGTCTGCCGCATCGCCGCGCTCCATGATGTCGAACACGCGGTCGCGCAGCGGCGCCGCCACACCCGGACCGTTGTCGTCGACGGTGATCGCCCACCCCGTCGGCCCGTGCTGCGCGTCCAGCTCGACGACGGGCGCGACACCGGCGGCTGCCGCGAACTTGAGGGCGTTGGCGAGGAGGTTCTGCAGCAGCACCGCGATCAGCGCCGGGTCGCAGACGATGGCGTCGTCGGGATCGATGCGCACGGTGATGCGGGCATCGAACGCGGCGACGGCTCGTTCGAGGTCGGCGATCACGCCCTCCACGAGCGGTCCCAGCGCGACGCGTTCGCGGTGGGCCTCGGCGCCGCCCACCCGTGCATAGGCGAGCAGCTCGGTGATCATGACGTTCATCCGCGCCGCCGCGGCATCCGCCCGACGCAGCGCGTGGGTCGTGCGCGACCCGTCGCCGTCGTCCACGCCGTCCAGGGCGAGATCGATCTGGCCCATGAGAGCCGTGAGCGGGTTGCGCAGATCGTGGCTGATCTGACCGGCGAAGTGCGCGAGTTGATCGTTGGAGCGCTCCAGCTCGTGCGTCAGCCGGCGCAGCTCCAGCACCTCCACGGCCTGCCCGGCCAGCAGATCCAGGGCGGAGCTCTGCTCCGCGGTGAGGGTGCCGGCATGGTCGTCGAAGACGCAGAGCGTTCCGATCGCGACACCCGCCGGAGTGATGAGCGGGCTGGAGGCGTAGAAGCGGACACGGCCGCGTGCACCGGTCACAAAGGGGTTCTCGGCGAAGCGCTCGTCGATGCTCGCGTCGGTGACGAACACGTGCCGGGCGTCAGGGAGCACGACGGCGCACATCGAGTCCTCGCGCGTGCAGGTGCCCGGCTCGATCCCGACGGTCGCGACCGCATACTGGTAGCGGTCGTCGATGATGTTCACCGCGGCGCCGCCGGCGTGGCACAGCGTCCTCGCGAGCCGAGCCAGGCCTTCGAGGTTGGGCTCCGCCGGTGCGCCGACGATGCGGTAGTCGGCGATCGCCTCGCGGCGCGCAGCGGCGTCAGTGATCGGCATACGCGTTCTCTCCTGTCGGCTGCGACCAGGATAACGGCGGGCTCCGCCGCGGCGGGCACCTAGGCTGGACCCATGGCGACCGGCGCAGTGATGCACACCTTCGACGTGCAGGTGGCCGACATCGACCGCGGCGTGTACGAAGAACTGTCGCTGCGGATGGCGCAGCATCCGTCCGAGACGGGCGCGTTCATGGTGACGCGCCTGCTCGCCTACTGCCTCGAGTACGCGGACGGCATCGCGTTCACCGAGGGTGTTTCGGCCACCGACGAACCCGCCGTGCTGGTGCGGGACGTGACCGGGGCGATCACGGCATGGATCGAAGTCGGGGCTCCCGACGCCGACCGATTGCACCGCGGCAGCAAGCTCGCCGAGCGCACCGTCGTCTACAGTCACCGCGACCCGGCCAAGCTGCTGCCCCTGTGGGCGGGCAAGAAGATCCACCGCGCCGACGACATCGTGCTGCGAACGTTCGATGCCGGATTCGTGGATGCCGCCGCCGACGCCGTCGAGCGGCGCAACGCCGTCACCCTCTCCGTGACGGAGGCCCAGCTCTACCTCGACGTCAACGGAGCGAGCCTGTCGTCGGCGCTGCACGAGCACGCACTGGCCTGACGCGCCGCACCGCGCACCTCCGCAGGATCGTGCGTACTCCGCATCCATCGCCGCTGAGCGGTGCGGAGTTCGTCGCTTTCTGCGGAGTTCGTGACCGCGTGTCGGGGTTTCGACGCGCTGCGCCGGCTCCACGACCGGGCGGGGGGCGGGGTTCGCTTGGGCTTGCCTTGCTGGCGCGCCCGCGGCGGTCGGCATACGGTGACGGGATGACCGAGATGGAATCCTCGCATCCTGATGAGCCGCACCGCGGCGGCGTGGCGCAGCGACTGAACTGGCTGCGCGCCGGCGTGCTCGGAGCGAACGACGGCATCGTCTCCACGGCGGCGGTCGTCGTCGGCGTGGCCGGCGCGACGGCCGAGGTCATGCCGGTTCTGCTCGCCGGGTCGGCCGCCCTCGTCGGCGGGGCGATCTCCATGGCGCTGGGGGAGTACGTGTCGGTCTCCAGCCAGCGCGACAGCGAGCACGCCCTCATCGAGAAGGAGCGCAGGGAGCTCGCCGACGATCCGGAGGCCGAGTTCGTGGAACTGGTCGGTCTCTACCGTGAGCAGGGACTCAGTGAGGAGACGGCCACGCGCGTCGCGACCGAGCTGACCGCGCGCGACGCGCTCGCCGCGCACCTGTCGGCCGAGCTGAACATCGACCAGGACGACGTGGTGAGTCCGTGGCACGCCGCGTTCGCCTCGGCCGTCGCCTTCTTCGTGGGCGCTCTTCTGCCGATGGCGACGATCCTCCTCCTGCCGCATCCGGCGCGCCTCGTCTGGACGTTCGTGTCCGTGCTGCTCGCCCTCGCCGTCACCGGCTACCTCGCCGCCTGGCTGGGCGGCGCCAACCGCGGCCGCGCCATCATGCGGACGGTCATCGGCGGCGCGCTCGCGCTGGGTGCCACCTTCCTCGTCGGCACCCTCTTCGGCACCGCCGTCGGCTGACCCACCGCGTCGGCGTGCGCCCGGCGTAGGGTGAGCCGCATGCGGACTCCGATGGCGTATCTGCGCGGGGCCCGGCATCCCGAGGCTTTCCACGGCCGCGGCGCCGGGCGGCCGTTCTTCGAGGGCTGGTACGTCAAGCTCGTCTCCGCCGACCGCGCGCACCGGTGGGCCGTGATCCCGGGGGTGTTCCGCGGCGATGGCCGCGGCGACATGCCGGCAGACGAGGCCTTCGTCCAGGTGCTCGACGGTGTCGCGGGAAGGTCGTGGTACCACCGCTTCGACCTCGAGGAGTTCGCGGCATCCGACCGGCGGTTCGAGGTGCGCGTGGGCGCAAACACCTTCGATTCCGAAGGAGTGACCCTCGATCTGCCGCAGCTGCGGGGGCGGATCTCGTACGCCACACCCCTCCAGCCGTGGCCGGTGACGCTTCGCGAGCCGGGAATCATGGGCTGGTACGGGCTCGTGCCGTTCATGGAGTGCTTCCACGGCGTCGTGTCGTTCGGGCACGACCTCAACGGCACGCTGCAGGTCGAGGGCGAGCAGGTCGCGTTCGGCGGCGGGCGCGGCTACATCGAGAAGGACTGGGGCCAGGCGTTTCCCGCGGGGTACGTCTGGCTCGCGTCGAACCACATCGACCCGGTCGGCGGCGGTGCGACGGACGCTTCACTCGTGGCATCCGTCGCCATCATCCCGTGGCTGCGGGGCTCGTTCCGCGGCTCGATCGTGGGACTTCGCCACGGCGGTCGTCTGCACCGCTGGACCACCTACAACCGGTCCCGGGAGCGCAGCCTCACCATCGACGACGACCGCGTGGGGTGGAGCATGGAGGGTCCCGACGGGCGGCTCGAACTCGAGGCCGAGCGCGTGCGCGGGGGCCTGCTGCACGCGCCGCTGCGCACCGCGATGCGCCAGCGCGTGGAAGAGACGCTCGATGCCCGCGTGATCATCCGGCACACGGATGCCGCGGGGCGCGTGCTCCTGGAGGGCGTCGGCGCGTGCGCGGGGCTGGAGGTCTTCGGCGACACCGCGCGCCTGCTCGCCCTGCGCTGACCCGCCCCTCTGCGGCCTCACACGCGGATCGGGGTCGCATTCCGTCGTAACCAGCCTCAGCTGGCGACGCAACGCGACCCCGATTCTGCGGGTCTGCCCGGGTGAGCGGGCGATCAGATGCGCACGAGCATCTTTCCCGTGTTGGCGCCGCGCATCATGGACAGGAAGGCGTCGACGGTGTTCTCGATGCCGTCGACGATCGTCTCGTCGTAGACGATGCCGCCCTCAGCGAACCAGCCCGACATCTTCTGCTGGAACTCGGGGGCCAGGTGCAGGTACGCGGCGAGCGTGAAGCCCCGCATCGTGAGGGCGCGCGTGATCATGTTCGACATGTTGTCGGGACCGGGCCGGCGCTCGGTGCTGTTGTAGCCGGTGATGGCGCCACACAGAGCTGCTCGTCCGCCGTCGTTGAAGGCGTCGAGCGCCGCCTCGAGGTGGTCGCCGCCGACGTTGTCGAAGAACACGTCGATGCCGTCGGGCGCGGCCTCCGCGAGAAGTGTGCGCACATCTCCGGACTTGTAGTTGAAAGCGGCGTCATAGCCGTACTTCTCGGTCAGCAGGGCGACTTTCTCCGGCGTTCCGGCCGAGCCGATGACCCGCCCTGCGCCCAGGCGCTTGGCGATCTGGCCCACTGCGGTGCCGACGGCGCCGGCCGCGCCGGAGACGAAGACGGTGTCGCCGGGCGTGAGGTGCGCGATGGCGGTGAGTCCGACGTACGCGGTGAGCCCGGTCATACCGAGGATGTGCAGGTTCAGCGAGAGCGGCACCCCGGGAATCTCCGGGATGGCGCGGAAGGTCGCGGCATCGGCCTGGACGACGTCCGACCAGCCGTGCTGGTGCAGCACGACCGTGCCGACCGGCAGGTCGTCGGATGCCGAGGCCACCACGCGCCCGACCGCGCCGCCGGAGATGGTCTCGCCGAGCGCGTAGGGGGCGACATAGCTGCGGGTGTCGTTCATGCGACCGCGCATGTAGGGGTCGACGGAGACGAACTCGTTGCGTACGCGCACTTCGCCGGCCTGGGGGGCGCCGTAGGTGACCGTCGCGACGTGGAAGTCGTCGTGCGTGGGCCACCCGACGGGGCGGGCGGCGAGCTGGATCTGAGTGCTGGTGGCGTCTGTCATTCGTTCTCCTTGTGGGATGCGGATGGGGATGGGGTCGGGTGTGCGACGGGGGTGGGTCAGATGAGCAGGCCGATGGCGAGAGCCACCACCCCCAGGGTGGGGATGACGCCCTGCTTCAGGGCGGCGGAGGCCTTGTCGGGGCTGGACACCAGCAGCACCAGCGAGGCCGCGGTCATCGAGCCGGCGCCCGCGAAGACGAGAGCCGCACCCGCCGCGGTGGCACCGGTGGCGAAGAGGACGACGCCGATGGCGACCAGCACGGCGAGGAACAGGTTGTAGAAGCCCTGGTTGAAGGCCATCTCGCGCGTGGCCTGAGCTTCTTCGGCGCTGGTGCCGAACGTGGCACGGGCGCGCGGCGTGGTCCAGGCGATGGACTCGAGCCAGAAGATGAAGACGTGGATGAGCGCCGCGACGGAGGCGAGCACGAGACCGACGATGACCATGGGAATCCTCCTGTTTCTGAACTGACTGGTTCAATATATACTGAAACGGTCGTTTTAGAAAGTGAGGTGGATGCCATGGCCAGAACTCGGGAGTTCGATCGCCGCGCCGTCGTGCGCGCCGCCCGGCAGTTCTTCTGGGAGCACGGCTACGAGGACGCCTCGATCGCGGGGCTCGAGGCGGCGACCGGGCTCAACCGCTCCAGCATCTACAACGCATTCGACTCCAAGCGCGGCCTGTTCGACGCGGCGGTGCAGAGCTACCTCGACGAGGTCGTGCGTCCGCGACTCGCCCCGCTCGAGGCGGAGACCGTCGAGGCCGGGGCGCTCCGCGCGTACCTCAGCGGCCTCGCCGACGCCTTCGCCCGTGTCGGCTCGATGCCCGCCGCGCACGGCTGCCTGCTCATCAACGCCGCCGGAGCGCCCGTCGCGCGCGACTCCGACGTCGCGCACGTGATCGACGACTACCGTGCCGAGCTGCGGACCGCGATCGGCCGCGGCGTCGATGTCGCGGTGCCCGCGGCATCCGCCGCGCGCCGTGCGCGCCTCGCCGACGCCGTCACGGGGCTCGTCGTCGCGGCGTTCGCTCTCGTCCGCCCGTCGGCTCCCGAAGCGATCCGCAGTCTCGAGACCGCCGCCGCCCTAGTGGATGCCGAGGGCGCCGCCGACTGAGGGTGTCGGCGTTTCGACTCGCTGCGCTCGCTCAACGACCGGGGGCGGGGGTGCCGGCGGGCGGGGCGATGTACGCGGTGGCGGAGGGGGCGCCACAGATTCGCCCTCGCGTCGTGCGCGCGTGCGCATCGTGTCGTTCTAGTCTTCCCTCACCGCGTCACTGGGGACGACGGTGCACCCATGACGTTGCGAGGGCGGAGAAGAGCGATGAGCGACTTCGGCAGCACCACACCGATTCATCTGGAACGCGGCGACGGCAAGGGCCTCGCCGCCGGCACCCTGGGGCTGTGGGGGTCGACCGTCATCGGCCTGGCGTCGACGGCCCCCGTCTACTCCCTGGTCGCGACGCTCGGTTTCGTCGTGCTCGCCGTGGGGGCGCAGGCGCCGATCGCCTTCATCATCGCGTTCGTCCCGATGCTGTTCACGGCGTTCGCGTATCGCGAGCTGAACAACAAGATCCCCGACTGCGGCACGACCTTCACGTGGGGGACGAAGGCCTTCGGGCCGTGGGTGGGCTGGATGGGCGGCTGGGGCGTCGCGATCGCGGGCATGGTCGTGCTCGCCAACCTCGCGCAGATCGGCTCGATCTACTTCTGGGCGCTGTTCGGCATGGAACTCGAGAACAACGACTGGCGCATCATCCTCGTGGCCGTGCTGTTCATCGCATCGATGACGTGGGTGAGCTGGCGCGGTGTCGAGATCGGCGAGCGCATCCAGAACGTGCTGCTCGGCGTGCAGTACCTGGCCCTCGCGATCTTCGTCGTCGCGGCGCTCTGGGAGTTCTTCGCGGGCAACGCCCCCGCTCCCACCCCCTTCGACTGGAACTGGCTGAATCCGTTCGCGTTCACCGACTACCACGGTTTCACCGAGGCCGTGCTGCTCGCCCTGTTCATCTACTGGGGCTGGGACTCGTGCCTCGCGCTCAACGAGGAGACCAAGGACCCCAAGCGCATCCCGGGGCGCGCGGCGCTGCTGACCACCGTCATCCTGCTGTTCACCTACGTTTCGGTCACGATCGCCGCCATGATGTACGCGGGGCTCGGCGAGGACGGGCCGGGTCTGGCCAACCCCGACAACGCCGACGACTTCTTCCTCGCGATCAAGGACGGCCTGCTCGGCCCGTGGGGCTGGCTGCTCGTGGTCGCCGTGCTGATCTCGGCCGTGTCCTCGACGCAGACGACCATCCTGCCCACCGCGCGCGGCACGCTCGCGATGGGCGTCTACCGCGCACTGCCCGCGCGGTTCAAGGACGTGCACCCGGTGTACAAGACGCCGTCGTTCTCGACGATCGTCGGTGGCACCGTGGCCATCTGCTACTACCTCGGCATGACGCTGATCAGCGACAACATCCTGCAGGACTCGATCTCCTCGCTCGGCCTCGCGATCGCGTTCTACTACGCCATCACCGGCTACGCCTGCGTCTGGTACTTCCGCCGCGACCTTCGCAACTCCGCGCGTGAGCTGTGGGTCAAGGGCATCTTCCCGCTGCTGGGCGCCCTCATGCTGACCTTCGCCTTCGTGCAGTCCGCCATCGACATGTTCGACGTGAACTACGGCAACACGGTGCTGCTCGGCATCGGCGGCACCTTCGTCGTGGGCATCGGAGCGCTGCTCGTCGGCGTCGTGCTGATGTTCGTCTGGTACCTCTTCCCGCGCTCGAAGCCGTTCTTCCAGGGGCGCTCTCTGAACCGCGAGACCCCGGTGCTCGTTCCCGAGGAGCCCGGCGACATCATCCGCTCCATCGACGGCGGCATCTGACGACCGCGCCTGTCGGCATCCCCTTCCTCTCAACGACAAGGAATCTCATGCGTATCCTCATCGTCGGCGCCGGAGGCGTCGGCTCGGCCGCCGTCCGCATCGCCGTCCGCCGCGACTTCTTCGAGAAGCTCGTCGTCGCCGACTACGACCCGGCGCGCCCGCAGGCGCTCGTCGACGAGGTCGCCGACCCGCGCGTCGAGGCGGCCCAGGTCGACGCTTCGCGTGCCGATGCGGTGGCGGGGCTCATCGAGGCGCACGGCATCACCCACGTGCTCAACGCCGTCGACCCGCGCTTCGTCATGCCGATCTTCGACGGCGCACTCGCCGCCGGCGCCACCTACCTCGACATGGCGATGAGCCTGTCGACGCCGCATCCCGAGCAGCCGCACGCACTGCCGGGCGTCAAGCTCGGCGACGAGCAGTTCGCCAAGGACGGCCAGTGGAAGGATGCCGGTCGGCTCGCCCTCGTCGGCATCGGGGTCGAGCCGGGGCTGTCGGACGTCTTCGCCCGCTATGCCGAAGACCATCTGTTCAGCGAGATCGACGAGCTCGGCGTGCGCGACGGAGCGAACCTCGTGGTGGCCGGCTACGACTTCGCACCGTCGTTCTCGATCTGGACGACGATCGAGGAGTGCCTCAATCCGCCGGTCATCTACGAGAAGGACCGCGGCTGGTACACGACGGAGCCGTTCAGCGAGCCCGAGGTGTTCGACTTTCCGGGCGGGATCGGTCCGGTGGAATGCGTCAACGTCGAGCACGAGGAGGTGCTGCTGATGCCGCGCTGGACGAAGGCGAAGCGCGTCACCTTCAAGTACGGCCTGGGCGACGAGTTCATCGGCGTGCTGAAGACCCTCCACAAGCTCGGCCTGGACAGCACCGCGAAGGTCAACGTCAAGGGCGTGGAGGTTTCGCCGCGCGACGTGGTCGCCGCGTGCCTTCCCGACCCGGCGACCATCGGCGACAAGATGAGCGGCAAGACCTGTGCCGGCGTGTGGGTCACGGGAACCGGCGTCGACGGCCGCCCGCGCTCGACGTACCTGTACCACGTGGCCGACAACGAGGAGACGATGCGCGAGTACGGTTCGCAGGCGGTCGTCTGGCAGACCGCCATCAACCCGGTCATCGCGCTCGAGCTGCTCGCCACGGGGGTGTGGACCGGTACCGGCGTGCTCGGCCCCGAGGCGTTCGACGCGAAGCCGTTCCTCGACCTGCTCGCCGCGCCCGCGCCGACCGGTTACGGCTCGCCGTGGGGCATGGAGGACAGGGCGGTCTGAACCACCGCGGTGCGAGGATGGTCAGATGACCACCCACGTGATCACCGGAGCGGGCTCCGGCATCGGAAACCTCGTCGCCGAGCGGCTCGCGGCGCGCGGCGACCGCCTCGTGCTCATCGTCCGCGATGCCGCCCGGGCCGACGATCTGTCGCGCGCGTTCCCGGGCAGCGTCACCATCGTCGCCGACCTTGCGCACCCGGCTGCGATCGCCGACGCGATGCACCACGCTGATGCCGTCCCGGAGCGGATCGACAGCGTCATCCACGCCGCGGGCATCGTCGAACTCGGCCGCGTGGGCGATCTGCCGGTATCGGCGTGGGAGAGCCAGCTGGCCGTGAACCTGACCGCGCCCGCCGAGCTGACCCGGCTGCTGCTGCCGCGGGTGCGCGCTGCCCGTGGCCAGGTGGTGTTCGTCAACTCGGGCGCGGGTCTCACCGCGCATCCGCAGTGGGCGGCGTACGCGGCATCCAAGCACGGGCTCAAGGCCCTCGCCGACGCCCTCCGCGGCGAGGAGGCCGAGCACGGCGTGCGCGTGACGAGCGTGTATCCCGGGCGCACCGCCACCCCCATGCAGGCGGAGGTCCACGCGCAGGAGGGGGCGGACTACGACCCCGACCGGTGGATCGACCCGGCGTCGGTCGTCACGGCCGTGCTCACGGCGCTCGATCTTCCGCGTGACGCGGTCATCAGCGATCTGACCGTCCGACCCGGCCCGCGATGACCGACGAGGTCGCCGCCGGCGCCGACCAGCTCGACACCGTGCTCTCCGACGCCCGCCGTCGTCTGGCGGGATCGCCGCGCGAACGTCTGGGTGACTGGGCCCACAGCCGGCGGCTGCTGGGCTTCGGCCGCGCTCCGCGGATCGTGCCGGTCGACGAGGCGTGGCACGTCGGTGTGCTTCTCATCGCGGATGCCGAGGTCTATGCCACCGGCGAGATCCTCCGCGCCCGCGCCGAGGCGGTCCGCGGCTACACGGCGGAGGCGCAGCGCGCCCGTTCGGAGCGTGCGGCCGCGGCGGCGCGCGGCGGGTTCGTCGACGGCGAGGTGCTGCACCTGGGTGCGACGCAGATCGACCTCGACGCCGTGCGCCGGGGTGAGCGCTCCGGGCCGTTGGTGCTCGTCGACGGCATCCCGCTGGTGACGTGGACGGCGGCCGGCGTGCGTCGGCCGCTGGCCGACTACCTCGACGACCAGCTCTCGCTGCGCTGACGCGGCTGCGCTGCCGCACGGTGCGCCGCTGGTTCTCGCCCGTCGCGGCGCGCTCGGTGCCGCGGGTCCATATTTGTTGTCATGTGAAACATATTGGTGCGAGGATGGGAGGGCGGCGGAGCAGCCGCAGAACGGGAGCCGTCATGACCATCGCTCGCGCCGCCGTCGACCTCGACGTCACGGGTCCGCAGATCAGCCGCCACCTCTACGGGCACTTCGCCGAGCACCTCGGCCGGTGCATCTATGGCGGCTTCTGGGTGGGGGAGGACTCGCCGATCCCGAACGAGCGCGGCATCCGCCTCGACGTCGTCGAGGCCCTCCGCCGCCTCCACGTCCCGAACCTGCGCTGGCCCGGCGGGTGCTTCGCCGACGAGTACCACTGGCGCGACGGAATCGGGCCCCGCGATGAGCGCCCGACGATGGTCAACACCAACTGGGGAGACGTCGTCGAGAACAACGCCTTCGGCACCCACGAGTTCATGGATCTGTGCCACATGCTCGGCGCCGAGCCGTACGTCAACGGCAACGTCGGCAGCGGCACCGTGCAGGAGATGAGCGAGTGGGTCGAGTACCTCACCCGTTCGGGCGACAGTCCGATGGCACGCCTGCGCCGGGCGAACGGTCGCGACGAGCCGTGGCGGGTGCCGTTCTGGGGGCTCGGGAACGAGGCGTGGGGGTGCGGCGGCAACATGACGCCCGAGTACTACACCTCCCTCGCCCGGCGCTACGCGACCTTCTGCAGGGAGCACGACGGCAACACCCTCACCCGTATCGCGGCCGGCGCCGCCGACGACGACGTGCGCTGGACGCACGCACTCATGGCGTCGGCGATGTCGACGAACGCCCCCGACCCGCAGCGCTCGCCGTTCCAGGCGATCTCGTTCCACTACTACACGCACGCCGGCACCGGCATCCAGAAGGAGTCGGCGACGGCGTTCTCGCGCGACGAATACGTACGCACGATCGGCAAGGCCTACGAGATCGAGCGCGTGATCCGCGCGCACGAAGCCGTCATGGACGCCTACGACCCCGAGCGCACCATCGACCTCGTCTGCGATGAATGGGGCACCTGGTGGAGCGTGGAGCCGGGGACCAACCCCGGCTTCCTCTTCCAGCAGAACACGGTGCGCGATGCGCTGGTCGCCGGCATCCACTTCGACGTGTTCCACCGCCACGCTGCGCGGCTGCGCATGGCGAACATCGCGCAGACGCTCAACGTGCTGCAGGCGATGATCCTCACCGACGACGACGGCGGACTCGTGCTGACCCCGACCTATCACGTGTACGAGATGAACGTCGGCCACCATGATGCGCTGTCGGTGCCCGCACACGTCGTGTCGGCACCGCGGGTGGGAGTCGACGGGGCCGACCTGCCGGCGCTGTCGCTGTCGGCATCCATGAAGGACGGCGCCGTGCTCGTCTCGCTCACGCACGTCGGCGTCGACGACGCGCTGCCCGTCGAGATCGACCTCCGCGGTCGCAACGCCAGGGTCGTGCGCGCCCGCGTGCTGACCGGACCGGATGCCGCGGCGCACAACACCCCGCAGGCGCCCGACACGGTGCGCCCGGTGCCGTTGGAGGCCACGGTGGAGGCGGGTGTCCTGCGCGTCGATCTGCCGCCGCACGCCTTCGCGACCGTCGAGCTCGCCCTCGACTGATCGCGCGGAAGAACGGCCCGCCCCGGGAAGGGGCGGGCCGTCTGGTCGAGTGGCGGAAGAGGCGAAAGACCGCTACTCGACGTGTGTGCCCACGATGCGGGCATCGGCGGCCGTGACCGGGTGCACGTCTCCGGTGAGGGTGACGGTTGCGACGCTCTCGCGGTCGGCCACCGACTCCCCGGCCCAGAGATCGACGCGGCCGGGCTCGACGATGCGGATGCCGCGCCGGTCGGTGAACGCCAGGCGTGCGGTCGGAACCTCGAAGTGCACGCGCGCGCTCGCTCCCGCCGCGAGCGTGACCCGGGCGTATCCGAGCAGCTGGGCGACCGGTCGGACGACGCTGGCGTGCACGTCGTGCGCGTACAGCTGCACGATCTCGGTGCCGGGGCGGGAGCCGGTGTTGGTCACCGTGACACTCACCGGCAGAACGCCGCCGGCATCGACCTCGGCCGGCGCTGACAGGTCGGTACGGGTGAACGTCGTGTAGCCGAGTCCGAACCCGAACGGACGCACCGGCGCGCTGTCGGCGCTGGTCACATCGCTGTTGCCGCCCAGGATCGGATGCAGGTACGAGAACGGCTGCGCGCCGGCCGAACGCGGCAGCGAGACGGGCAGTCGGCCCGAGGGTGAGACCGCACCGGACAGCACACGCGCGATCGCGACACCGCCCTCCTCGCCCGGGAAGAACGCCTGCACGACCGCGCGCGGCCGCGCATCGGCGTCTGCGTCCAGGGCCCACGCGAGCGCATAGGGTCGGCCGGTCACGACCACGAGCACGACCGGGGTGCCCGTGGCGACGACGGCGTCGACGAGCTCGCGCTGCACGCCCGGCAGCTCCAGGCTCTCCGCGTCGTTGCCCTCGCCCACGGTGCCGCGTCCGAACAGGCCGGCGCGGTCGCCGACCACGACGATCGCGACATCGGCGGATGCCGCGGCATCCACCGCGGCGCCGAAGCCCGACCGGTCCTCGCCCTCGACCTCGCAGCCCGCGACAGAGACGATCGCGGCGTCGGGCAGCTCTGCGCGCAGCGCCTCGACGACCGTCGGGATCGCGAAGCCGTATGGCGTTCCCGGGTGATGGGCCAGCACGTGGTTGGCGAACGAGTAGCAGCCCATCAACGCCGAGGCGTCGTGGCCGTTCGGGCCGATCACCGCGATGCGTGCCGGACCGGCCGTGCCGGTGGACAGCGGCAGCGTGCCGTCGTTCGACAGCAGCACGAGCGAGCGCTCCGCGAGCTCGCGCGCGACCTCACGGTGCGCCGGCGAGTCGAGGTCGATCGCGGTCGGAGGTTCGCTCTCGTCGGGATCGAGCAGCCCTAGCCCCTCCTTCTGCGCGAGCACGCGGGCAAGCGCCCGATCGACGAGCGCCTCGTCGATGCGGCCGTCGCGTAGCCCGGCGAGCAAGGGAGCGGCGTAGGCGTCGCCGCTGGGCAGCTCGACGTCGATGCCGGCGGTCAGCGCCAGGCGTGCCGCCTCGGTACGGTCGGCGGCGACGGCGTGCATCGTCTCGAGGAAGGCGATCGCGAAGTAGTCCGAGACGACCACGCCGTCGAAGCCCCACGTTCCGCGCAGCAGGTCGGTCAGCAGCCGCGGGTCCGAGGCCACCGGAACGCCGTCGATATCGGTGTAGGAGTTCATCACCGAGCGTGCGCCGCCGTCGCGCACCGCCATCTCGAACGGCGGCAGGAACACGTCGGCGAGCTCACGCGGACCGGCGTGGACGGGCGCGTGGTTGCGGCCCGCCTGCGAGGACGAGTAGCCGACGAAGTGCTTCAGGGTCGCGTGCACCCCGGCATCCTGGATGCCGCGCACGTAGGCCGTGGCGATCGTCGCCACCGCGTAGGGATCCTCCGAGATGCACTCGTCGACACGCCCCCAGCGGGGATCGCGGATGACATCGAGCACGGGGGCGAGGGTCTGGTGCGCGCCGAGTTCTCGCATCGATTCGCCGATGAGGCGTCCCATCCTCTCGACGAGCTCGGGGTCGAACGCCGCGCCCCACGCCAGGGGCGTCGGGAACGTCGCCGCTCTCCAGGCCGCGAGCCCCGTCAGCGACTCCTCGTGAACGATCGCGCGAATGCCGTGACCGGATGCCGCGGCGAGACGGCGCTGCTCGTTCCACAGCCAGGCCGCGCGTTGCGCGGCATCCACGGGCCTCGTGCCGTAGACGCGCGTGAGGTGGCCGAGGCCGTGTGCCGACGCCCGCTCGTAGCGGTCGGAGGGCGTCGCTTCGCCGGCCAGCATCTCGCCGGCCATCGGCGCGACCACCTCGTCGCCCTGGTCGACCCAGAAACCGGTCAGCTGCGCCACCTTCTGCTCGACGGTCATCGCGGCCATGAGCGCGGCCACCCGGGGGGAGACCGGCTCGGCGAGCGGCTGGTGGAGGGGGGAATCGGAGATCGTCATACGGATCAGCCCTTCACGGCGCCCGTGAGGCCGCCGACGATGCGACGCTCGAACAGGCTGAAGAACAGCAGTGCCGGGAGCATCGACAGTGAGGTGAAAGCCAGCACCTTGGCGGTGTCGACCGAGTACTGGGAGGAGAAGGCCTGCACGCCCAGAGGCAGCGTGAAGCTCGCCTCGTTGTTCAGGATGAACAGGGGGAGCAGGTAGCTGTTCCAGCTGCCGATGAACGCGAGGATGCCGACCGTGATGACGCCGGGCACCGACAAGGGCAGCACCATCCGCCAGAAGAAGCCCAATCGGCTGCAGCCGTCGATGAACGCGGCTTCCTGGATCTCGTCCGGGATCGCCCGCAGGAACGGCACGAGGATGATGATCGTCGTCGGCAGCGCGAACGCGATCTGCGGAAGGATGATGCCGGCGAGCGAGTTCATCAGGCCGAGGTCACGGATGACGATGTACAACGGCGTGATGGCGACCGTGATCGGGAACATGAGACCCGCAGCGAACAGCGCATAGAGCGCGCCGCGCCCGCGGAACGGATACCGCGCGATGACGTAGCTGGCCATGAGCCCGAGTGCGACCACTCCGGCGGTGGTCGCACCGGCGGCGATGATCGAGTTGAGCACCTGACGCCAGAACTGCGGCCCGGTGAGGACGTTCAGGTAGTTCTGGACGTTCCACGGATCGGGCCAGCCGGCGGGGTCGACCGTGATCTGCGAGTTGCTGCGGAACCCGCCGATGATGATGTACAGCACCGGCGCCAGCATGAGGGCGATCACGACGAGAGCGATGAAGTACACGAGCGGACTGCCCCAGGGCAGCCGCTCCTTCGTGCGGCGCGGACCCCGTCCGCGGTGTCCTGCGGTGGCCACCGTGGCGGTGGAGACGGGGGTGTCGACGGTGAGCGCGCTCATCGGGTCTTCTTCCCTTCGGTGATGGCGCCGGCCGTGTCGCGACGCAGCACGAAGCGCTGGTAGATGAGGGCGACGACGAGCGAGATGACGAAGATGACGACGGCGACGGCGTTGCCGAAGCCGAAGTTGCCGGCGTTGCGGCCGTTGACCACCATGTAGGTGGCCATCGTGGAGGTGCCAGCCGTCGAGGCGACGTACTGGCCCCAGATGATGTAGACGAGGTCGAACAGCTGCAGGGCCCCGATGATCGAGAGGAACGCCCAGATGCGCAGCGTGGGGGCCAGCAGCGGCAGCGTGATGCGCCAGTGGGTCTGCCAGTAGCCGGCGCCGTCGAGCGCCGCCGCCTCGTAGAGCTCCTCGGGGATGCCCTGCAGTCCCGCGAGGAAGAGGATGACGGCGAAGCCGACGTACTTCCACGTGAGGATGGCCATCAGCGTCCAGATGGCGATCGCCGGGTCCGAGATCCAATCGTGGGCGAGGGCGCCCAGCCCCCAGTTCTCCAACAGGCCGTTCACGGCGCCCTGCGTCTGCAGCATGAGGCCGAAGCCGGTGCCAACGACGACCTCGGCGATGACGTAGGGCACGAAGATCAGCACGCGGATGAGGGACTGCCCCCGCATCCGACGGTTGAGCAGCAGAGCCAGCAGCACCGCCACCGGACCCTGCAGCACGATCGAGGCGATCACGATGAAGCCGTTGTGCCCGAGGGCCTCGAGGAAGGTCGGGTCGGTGAGGATCGTGACGTAGTTCTGCAGGCCGACGAAGTCGGTGGGCGTGCCGTAGCCCTGCCAGCGGAAGAAGCCGTAGTAGGCCGCCATCGCCACCGGGAAGATGACGAAGCCGAGGAACATGATCAGCGCCGGCCCGACGAGCAGCGCGATCTCGAATCTCCCGGCCCAGCCCAGTCCACGGGGACGGCGGCGCGGCGTGGGCGGGGGCGGCGTCACGCCGCCCCCGCCGTGCTGCGCGAGATCCGTCTCCGGGTCGGTGACGGCCACGGAGGTCTCGCGAAGGGACACGATCCGATCAGCCCTTCTTGGCCGCGTCGGTGACCGATTGGATCATCTGCTGCGGGTTGCTCTTGCCCGCGAGCAGATCGACCACGGCGACGTTCAGCGCGTTGCCGACGTTCTGGCCGAGGACGGTGTCGAGCCACTGCGACACGAAGGGGGCCTTGTTGTAGGCGGCGAGGACCTCCTGCAGGTAGGGCTCCTTGACCGCCGCCTGCGCCGTCTTGTTGACGGGCGGGGCGCTGAAGGCCGCGTAGTAGGCCTTCTGCTGGTCGGCCGAGGCGATGAAGTTGAGGAAGTCGGCGCACTCCTTCGGAGCCTTGACCGAGCACGAGTACCCGTCGACGCCGCCCATCATCGAGCCCGGTTCGCCCTGGCCGCCGGACAGCTCGGGGAACGGGAACCATGCCAGGTCGGGCAGCGGCTTCTCGTCGGGGGTGAGGGAGGCGATCACGCCCGGGTCCCACGCGCCCATGAGCTCCATCGCGGCCTGGTGGTTGGCGACGAGACCGGCAGAGCTGCCGGCGCCCTGCTGGGCGCTCGTGGTCAGGAAGCCGTCGTTGAACGGCTGGGTCGCGGCGAAGTCGTTCAGGTCTTCCGCGGCCTTCAGCCAGCAGCCGTCGCTGAAGTCCTTGGTGTCGCCGGTCTTCTCGATGGTCTGGGCGCTGCACTCGCGGAGGGCGAAGTTGTAGTACCAGTGGGCGGCCGGCCAGGCGTCCTTCGCGCCGAGCGCGATGGGTGCGACGCCCGCGGACTTCAGCTTGCCGACGGCCGACTCCAGGTCGGTGATGGTGGTCGGCGGCGTCGTGATGCCCGCCTTGGTGAACAGGTCGGAGCTATACCAGAAGCCGCTCGGCAGCACCGCCAGCGGCATGGCCCACACCTTGTCCTGGTAGGTCTCGGCCTTGAAGGAGCCGTCGGAGATCTCCGACTTGGCGGTGTCGCCGATCTTGTCGGTGAGGTCCATCAGCTGACCCGCCTGCACCATCGCCGCGAGCTTGCCGCCGCCGCGCTGCAGGAAGATGTCGGGAGCGTCGCCCGCGTTCAGCGCGGTCTGCAGCTTGCCGTCCATGTCTTCGTTCTGCACGGACTGCATCGTGATGGTGACGTTCGGGTTCTCCTTCTCGAAGGCCGCGATCGCGTCCTTCCAGAACTGCTGTCCGGGACCGGTGGTCGAGTTCTGCCAGAGCGTCATCTCGACCTTGCCGTCGGCGTTGGTCCCGCCGGATCCGCCGCTGCAGGCGCTCAGACCGAGCGTGCCCGCGACCAGGAGCACCGCTCCGGTCAGGATCTTGTTCGCCTTCATGTGATTCCTGTCCTCCTCATTGAGCCTCACCCCGGTCATTCGGGGCACGGAGCATTCCGGTGAACGGGTTCAGGCCGGAATGTGCACCAGTGTGTCCATTTGTTGTCAACAACGTCAAACGTTTTCAAAAACCTTTTCAATAACGTTTCCGTCCCCATAGGATCGCCCCGTGAGTCGCAGAGCCACCATCCATGACGTCGCCGCCGCCGCCGGAGTGTCGGTCGCCACGGTGTCCAAAGCGGTCAACGGGCGGTATGGCGTCGCCAGTGCGACGGTGTCGCGCGTGCTGGATGCCGTGGCCGAGCTCGGCTACGAGTCGAGCCTCGTCGCCAGCAGTATGCGCTCCCGCCGGACGGGGGTCGTGGGCGTGCTCGTCTCGGACTTCGAGCCGTTCAGCGCGGAGGTGCTCAAAGGCGTCGGTGCGGCACTGAGCAGTCATCGCTATGACCTGCTGGCGTACGCGGGAGCACGCGACAGCGACCCGCAGGGGTGGGAGCGGCGCTCGCTCAGCCGCCTCAGCGGAACGCTGATCGACGCGGCGATCATGGTGACCCCGACCGTGGTGGGTGTGAACGCCGACGTCCCGATCGTCGCGGTCGACCCGCACGCCGGCCGCGTCGACATCCCGTCGGTCGAATCCGACAGCCTCGCCGGCGGACTCGAGGCGACGACACACCTGCTCGAGCTCGGGCATCGGCGCATCGGGTTTCTCGCGGGGCGGCCCGAACTGCGCTCGTCGGAGATGCGCGAGGCGGGTTACCGCCGCGCGCTGCGTCAGGCCGGCATCCGCTTCGACCCGGCCCTCGTGGCCGTGGGCATGTACGACCCCGACACGGTCCGTGTCGTCGGGCGTGCGCTGCTGCAGCAGTCCGACCGGCCCACGGCGGTGTTCGCCGCCAATGACCGCACCGCGCTCGGGCTCATCGAGGTGGCGGGGGAGCTGGGACTGGATGTGCCGGGCGACCTGTCGGTGATCGGATTCGATGACATCCCCGAAGCCTTCCTCACGGCGCGTCCGCTCAGCACGGTGCGCCAGCCCATTCAGCGCCTCGGCGCCGAGGCCGCACGGATGCTGGTGACGATGCTCGCCGGGGGAACCCCCGAGGCCACGCACCTCGTGCTTCCCACGCGGCTCATTCCGCGCGCGACGACCGCACCGCTGCGCTGAGCGCGGGGATGCCGGGGGTCAGCCCGCGTCAGGCAGCGCGCCAGGCAGTGCATCGAGGGGGTCGGTGAGCAGCGCGTCGAAGGCGATCTCAGCCGCGCCCACGAGCAGGCGGTCGGGGCCCAGGTCGGCCGCACGCAGGTGCAGGTCTTCGACGTTCATGGCCATCGCCTGCTCGCGGACGGCGCTCTGGAGGGCCTCGGCATCCTGGTCGAGGATCGTCGCCAGGAAGCCGCCGAGGATGACGGTCGACGGGTTGAGCACGTTCACGGCGTTCGCCAACGCCGTCGCGAGAATGCGGCGCTGTCGTTCGACCTCCGCGGCGACCTCCACGCTCCCCGAGGTGCGGATCGCCTCCTCGAGCGTGGGTTCGTCCGCGCTGTGCAGCCCCACGACGGCGAGCAGGCGCGAGCGACTCACCTCGTCTTCCAGAGTGCCCTGCGCGCCCGAGCGACGATCCGCCGGCTGTGCGATGCCCGGCCTGTTCTGGCCGAGCTCGCCGGCGTAGCCGCCCGCGCCGCGCACGAGGTGTCCGCCGATCACCAGGCCGCCGCCGATGCCGCTTGCGCCGCCGTTGACGTAGATCAGATCGGCGACGCCGCGACCGGCTCCGTAGCGGCTCTCGGCGAGGGCGCCGAGCGTCGCGTCGTTGTCGATCGCCGTCGGCAGGCCCGTGGCCTGCGCGAGCTCGTCGCGCAGCGGGGCGTCGGTCCAGTCGAGGTGCGGGGCGCGGCGCACGAGGCCATCGGCGGAGCGCACCAGCCCGGGCACCGCGATGCCGATGCCGACGATGCGGTGCGAGGCGAGCACCCCCGTGCGCCAGCGTTCGACCACCTCGGCGGTGAGCGCGGTGGCCTCTTGGGGGGTGAGCAGTCCGGCGAGCTCGATGCGCTCGCGGCACACGATCGTGCGATCGAGTCCGATGGCGGCCACGGTGAGGGCGTCGACCTCGGGATTGACCGCGATGGCGACCACGTCCGCGGCGGCCGCGACCGACGGTGAGGGCCGTCCCACGCGCCGGTGCATCTCGGGGGCGCCCTCGGTGGCGAGGCCCGCGCTGACGAGGTCGGCGACCAGCGCGCCGACCGTGGACCGGTTCAGACCGGTCGTTTCGGTGAGTGCCGCGCGCGAGAGGGGGCCGTCTTCGTGAACGAGCCGCAGCACGCGGGAGAGGTTGGCGCGCCGAACGCCTTCGACGGTTCCTTCTGCGCGTGCCACGCGTCCACCCTAGAGGCGCGGATGCCGGGCGTCGCGGTAGACGACGGGTGCGTCGTGGTATAGGTTGCTGTCAACAACAAACCTCCCACCCGGGAGACCGCGAAGGAGCGTCATGACCACCCCGACCCCCGCCGACAAGTTCACCTTCGGTCTCTGGACCATCGGCTACAACGGCACCGACCCGTTCGGCGGCCCGACCCGTCCGCCGCTCGACGTCGTGCACGCGGTCGAGAAGCTCGCCGAGCTGGGGGCGTATGGGCTGACCTTCCACGACGACGATCTCTTCCCCTTCGGCTCCAGCGACGCCGACCGTCAGCACCAGATCGACCGTCTCAAGGGGGCGCTGGACGCGACGGGACTGAAGGTGCCGATGGTCACGACCAACCTCTTCAGCGCCCCCGTCTTCAAGGACGGCGGCTTCACTTCGAACGACCGCGACGTACGCCGCTTCGCCATCCGCAAGGTGCTGCGCCAGATCGACCTCGGAGCCGAGCTCGGCGCGCAGACGTTCGTCATGTGGGGCGGTCGCGAAGGCGCCGAGTACGACTCCGCGAAGGACATCCGCCAGGCGCTGGAGCGCTACCGCGAAGCCGTCAACTTCCTCGGCGACTACGTCGACAGCAAGGGCTACGACATCCGCTTCGCGATCGAGCCCAAGCCGAACGAGCCGCGCGGCGACATCCTCCTGCCGACGGTCGGGCACGCCCTCGCCTTCATCGACTCGCTCGAGCGTCCCGAGCTCGTGGGCCTGAACCCCGAGGTGGGCCACGAGCAGATGGCCGGCCTGAACTTCGCCGCGGGCATCGCCCAGGCGCTCTACCATGGCAAGCTCTTCCACATCGACCTCAACGGTCAGCGCGGCATCAAGTACGACCAGGACCTCGTGTTCGGCCACGGCGACCTGCACAACGCGTTCGCGCTGGTCGACCTGCTCGAAAACGGCGGCCCGAACGGCGGCCCGGCCTACGAGGGACCGCGCCACTTCGACTACAAGCCCTCGCGCACCGAGGACGAGACCGGCGTCTGGGACTCGGCAGCCGCCAACATGCGCACGTACCTGCTGCTGAAGGAGCGCGCGGCCGCTTTCCGCGCCGATCCGGAGGTGCAGGAGGCACTTGCCGCTGCGCGCGTGGCCGAGCTCGCTCAGCCGACGTTCGCCGAGGGCGAGAGCTACGACGACTTCGTGGCCGACCGCTCCGCCTACGAGGACTTCGACACCGACGCCTACCTCGGCGGCAAGGGCTTCGGTTTCGTCCGCCTGCAGCAGCTGGCCACCGAGCACCTGCTCGGCGCCCGCTGACCCCGGCATCCGCTCGACCGCCCCGCCCGCGAGACACCACGTCCGCACCGAGACCCCCGCCGCACGCCGGTGTCTCGGTGCGGATCCGGTGTCTCGGCGGGTGGTGGCGGTCCACCGAGAGAGGATGCCGACATGGCACTCGTCATGGGCGTCGACTCGTCGACGCAGTCCTGCAAGGTCGTCATCGTCGATGCG
>NZ_MKRU01000107.1:0-4023 GCF_001897985.1 Microbacterium sp. 69-7
GAGGGAGATCTACGCCTTGCAGGCGGACGTGCAGCCGGGCAACTCCGGTGGCCCGCTGCTGGATGCCGCTGGCGACGTCGTCGGCGTGGTCTTCGCCCGCGGCGCCGACGGCGACGGGCGTGGCTACGCGACCACGACGAACGTGCTGCGCCCGGAGCTCGAACGGGTAACGACCGACTCGCCGACCGTCGCGTCGGGGCGCTGCACCCGATAGTCGCTCGTGCCCGTCGAGCCAGGCGCTATGCTGACAGGGCAACTGAAGACAGGCCGCATGACGTGTGCGGGAGAGCCCCGGCATCCAGTGTTTTACGAGGATCCGGGCACCGAAGGAGCAAGCCTCCCCGCCAATCTCTCAGGTCCGCGTACCGCTCGCGTCCGGCCGCTCTGGAAAGTGATCCCGCAGTTGGGGATCCGCCGACGGTGAAAGCCGGTTCCGCGCATGCGGGTCCGGCGAAACTCTCAGGCCGATGACAGAGGGGGAGTTCCCGGCTGCCGGTCCCGGCATCCGCCCGCCCGATGTCCCGGGGAGAACTCATGCCAGATCTTCGCACCACCGCCCTCGCCGATCGCCATGCTGCCCTCGGCGCCTCGTTCACCGACTTCGGCGGCTGGAACATGCCGGTGCGCTACACCTCGGATCTCGCCGAGCATCACGCTGTGCGCACCGCCGCCGGCCTGTTCGACATCTCGCACATGGCGGAGTTTCTTGTGACGGGTTCGGGAGCCGCGGCCTTCCTCGACTATGCGCTCGCCGGACGGATCTCGACCATGAAGATCGGCAAGGCGAAGTACTCGCTGCTGCTGGATGAGACCGGCGGGGTGATCGACGACGTCATCGTCTACCGCACCGGCGACGATGACTTCCTGGTGATCTCCAACGCCGGCAACCGTGCGCTCGTCGCGGAGGCGTTCGTTGCACGGGCCGCATACACGCCCGCCGTCGTCGAGGACATCTCCGACCAGATGTCCCTCATCGCCGTGCAGGGTCCGCGCGCGCGAGAGATCGTGGAGGCGACGGTCGGTGTCACGGACGTGGCGCCCGCCCTCGCCGACCTCGGCTACTACGCCTGGTCGCAGGGCCGGTTCCAAGACGAGAAGCTCTTCATCGCCCGCACCGGGTACACGGGCGAGGACGGCTTCGAACTGATGGTGCCGAACGCGCTCGCCCCCGCACTCTGGGACGCCTTGCTCGCGGCGGGGGAGCCGCTCGGGCTCGTCCCCGCGGGACTCGCCGCCCGCGACACGCTCCGGTTGGAGGCGGGCATGCCGCTGCACGGCCACGAACTGTCGACCGCGATCCGACCCGCTCAGGCGGGGCTCGGACGCGTCGTCTCCGCCGACAAGGGCGAGTTCGTCGGCAAGGAGGCCGTCGTCACGGCATCCACTGATCTGCCCGTGCTCGTCGGTCTCGTCGCCGAGGGGCGTCGCGCCGGCCGCGCGGGGTACGCCGTCATGGATGCCGACGGCACCTCGGTCGGTGAGATCACGAGCGGGGCACTGAGCCCGACGCTCGGACACCCCATCGCCATGGCCTTTGTCCCGCCGGCTCTCGCCGAGCCCGGCACCTCGCTCTTCATCGACGTGCGGGGCACTCTCATCCCCGCGACAGTGACCGCCCTGCCTTTCTACCGGAGGACCGCATGACCGACCTGACCGCTCTCAAGTACACCGAAGAACACGAGTGGGTCGCCCTCGCGGGCGACGTCGCCACCGTCGGGATCACGGACTACGCCGCCGAAAAGCTCGGCGACGTCGTCTATGTCGACCTGCCCGCGGTGGGCTCCACCGTCACCGCGAACACGGTGTGCGGCGAGATCGAGTCCACGAAGTCGGTCGGTGAGCTCTACGCGCCGCTGTCCGGCGAGATCGTCGCCGTCAACGACGCCGTCGTGGACGACCCGTCTCTCGTCAACAGCGGCGCGTTCGAGGGAGGATGGCTCGTGAAGATCCAGGTCGACCCGGCCGATGTCGACGGCCTCCTGGATCGGACCGCCTACGTCGCACTCACGGGCGGCGAGGAGTGAACACGGCCCCCTTCCGCGATCGGCACATCGGCACGGACGCCTCCGCCCAGGCGCAGATGCTCAACGTGCTCGGCTACGAGAGCGTGAATGCCCTCGTCGAGCGGGCGGTCCCGGCATCCATCAACGCCGCGCCCGTCGTGGACGGTGCGATCCCTTTCGCTGCCACTGAGGCCGAGGCGCTCGCAGAACTGCGCGAGCTCGCCTCGCAGAACCGGCCCGCGCGCGCCATGATCGGGCTCGGCTACTACGACACGCTCACGCCGTCCGTCATCGCGCGCAACGTCTTCGAGAACCCCTCCTGGTACACGGCCTACACCCCTTACCAGCCGGAGATCTCGCAGGGTCGGCTCGAGGCCCTCATCAACTTCCAGACGATGGTCACCGACCTCACCGGTCTCGCCACGGCCAACGCCTCGATGCTCGACGAGGCGACCGCCGTCGTGGAGGGGATGCTCGTCGCCCGCCGCGCCTCGAAGGCGCAGAGCCCCGTGTTCCTCGTGGATGCCGACGCCCTGCCCCAGACGAAGGCCCTGCTCGTTCATCGTGCGGCGGCTCTCGGCATCGAGATCGTCGAGGCCGACCTTGCCGCCGATGGTGTGCCCCTCGACGCGGCAGGCGCGTTCGGCGCCTTCGTGCAGTACCCCGGAGCCTCCGGACGCGTGTGGGACCCGTCCGCCGTGATCGGCGCCGTGCAGGCGCAGGGCGGCCTCGTCGTGGTCGCGGCCGACCTGTTGGCGCTGACGTTGCTGCGCTCGCCGGGCTCGCTCGGCGCCGACATCGCCGTGGGCACCACGCAGCGCTTCGGCGTGCCGATGGGCTTCGGCGGCCCGCACGCCGGGTACATGGCGGTCCGCTCCGGACTCGAACGCCAGCTGCCGGGCCGCCTCGTCGGCGTCTCGGTGGATGCCGAGGGCCGCCCGGCCTACCGCCTCTCGCTGCAGACGCGCGAACAGCACATCCGTCGCGAGAAGGCGACCTCCAACATCTGCACGGCGCAGGTGCTGCTGGCCGTCATGGCCTCGATGTACGCCGTCTACCACGGTCCGCACGGACTGCGTCGCATCGCCGACGAGGTCACCGGCAAGGCGCACCTGCTGCGTGACTGGCTCGTGGAGGCCGGCAACGAGGTGCTGCACGAGGACTTCTTCGACACGCTCGTGGTGGCGGTTCCGGGCCGGGCCGGTGAGGTCGTGGGTGCGGCGCGCGAGCGCGGGTTCCAGCTGTGGTTCCGCGACAGCGACACGGTCGGCATCTCGGTCGACGAGGCCACGACGGTCAGCGAGCTCCATGCGCTCGCCCAGGTTTTCGGAGGACGCGCACAGCGCGCCTTCGGGTGGGCCACCGGAAGCGGTGCCGCGTCGCTGCCGGAGTCGCTGCGGCGCACCGACGAGTTCCTGACGCATCCCGTCTTCCACGCTCACCACTCCGAGACCGCCATGATGCGCTACCTCAAGCAGCTGGCCGACCGGGACTATGCGCTCGATCGCGGCATGATCCCGCTGGGGTCCTGCACGATGAAGCTGAACGCGGCGACCGAGATGGCGGCGGTGTCGTGGCCCGAGTTCTCCCGCGTGCACCCGTTCGCACCGATCGAGGATGTCGCGGGCTACCTGGTGCTCATCGAGCAGCTCGAGTCGTGGCTGGCGGAGATCACCGGGTACGACGCGGTCTCCCTCCAACCCAACGCGGGTTCGCAGGGCGAGCTGGCGGGGCTGCTCGCGATCCGCGGCTACCACCACTCCCGCGGCGATGAGCAGCGCGATGTGTGCCTCATTCCGTCGTCGGCCCACGGCACCAACGCGGCATCCGCCGTGCTCGCCGGCATGCGGGTCGTCGTCGTCGCGTGCGACGAGGCCGGCAACGTCGACCTCGCCGACCTGCGGGCCAAGATCGCCGCGCACGCCGACGCGCTCGCCGCACTGATGATCACGTACCCGTCGACGCACGGCGTGTACGAGCAGGACGTCGTCGACATCACCGCCGCCGTGCACGACGCCGG
>NZ_MKRU01000107.1:4061-5116 GCF_001897985.1 Microbacterium sp. 69-7
TGGTCGGCTTCGCCCGGTTCGGCGACCTGGGCGGAGACGTCTCGCACCTGAACCTGCACAAGACGTTCGCCATCCCGCACGGCGGCGGCGGACCGGGCGTCGGCCCGGTGGCCGCGAAGGCGCACCTCGCGCCGTTCCTGCCGTCGCACCCGCTGGCGCAGCGCGCCGAGCACGCGGGCGGGTTCGTCTTCGACGGCGGACCGATCTCGGCGGCGCCGTATGGCTCGGCATCCATCCTGCCGATCTCGTGGGCGTACATCCGCATGATGGGCGCCGAGGGGCTGCGGGAGGCGACCGGGGCGGCGGTGCTCGCGGCGAACTACATCGCCGTGCGCCTGCGCGACCACTATCCGGTGCTGTACGCGGGGGAGGGCGGGCTCGTCGCCCACGAGTGCATCCTCGATCTGCGGCCACTGAAGGAAGCGACCGGTGTGAGCGTGGACGACGTCGCGAAGCGGCTGATCGACTACGGCTTCCACGCGCCGACGATGTCGTTCCCGGTGGCGGGAACGCTGATGGTCGAGCCGACCGAATCCGAGGACCTCGGAGAGCTCGAGCGGTTCATCGAGGCCATGATCGCCATCCGGGCCGAGGCGGATGCCGTGGCATCCGGCACCTGGCCGGCCGATGACAATCCGCTGGTGAACGCCCCGCATACGGCGGAGTCGGTCATCGCGGGGCAGTGGTCGCATCCGTATCCGCGCGAGCTCGCCGCCTACCCCGTGCACAGTCTGGTGCGCACGAAGTACTGGCCGCCGGTGCGCCGGATCGACAACGCGTACGGCGACCGCAACCTCGTCTGCGCCTGCCCGCCCGTGGAGGCCTTCGCCTAGCCCCGAGCGGCCCGCGCGGTCTCGCGGTCCGTGTGGCCCGCGAGACACGCGTTCCGCACCGAGACACCGATGTACACCCGGTGTCTCGGTGCGGGGGCGGTGTCTCGCGGACGGAGCGAACGGGGCGGTGTCTCGCGGACGGAGCGGACGGAGCGGACGGAGCGGGTGCGGTCACGGCAGGCCGCGGAGCGCGCGGTCGAGCGAACCCAGCAGCCCGAGATC
>NZ_MKRU01000108.1:0-4802 GCF_001897985.1 Microbacterium sp. 69-7
CGACCACCCCCACCATCGACGAGGCGGTGATACTCCCCGAGATCACCGCCGCCTAAACTAACGACAGCTGATCATCGCAACGAAGCGAAAGACCACCACTCAAACGGACGCGGCCGAGCGCAGCCCACCGATTGGCCATCGTGATCCTGTCGACCACTTGCGCATTGGCTCCCCCTACCGACGCCATCCGGGTGCTGTTGACTCGCGTTAAGCCGACCTTGAACTGCCCAGTCGAGGGCAGGTGGAGCAGATAGACCTCGTGCGGTTCCCACCAGCCGAGTTCCGCATGCGGATCGTTCGCGTCCCGCGGTGGATAGGACAGGGAGGTGCGCGCGTATCCGAGCCAACTCGATCGGATGCTCTGAATCCGTTCGAGCGGGTTGTCGCGCGTGAACACCTCCCAGACGAACGTGACGGACTCCGCCGACTGATCGACCTCAGCGCGACGGTCCGCACGGAGCCACGCTCGGCTCTGCGGTTGGCGAGGGATGGATGCCCACCACATCATCCGTGACCGCGCCTGCGGGGGAAGGTCCCGCCCGATCAGCGCCTCCACATCGGCAAAGGAAAGCGCCGCATCCTGGTCGTGCGCTATCCCTCTCAGGTAGTCGCCGAGAGGCGTATAGACGCGCTCAAGTCGAGAAATCTCGCCGGAAGCATGCGACGACATCGTGTGTTCCTTTCGATCTCTGAGGGTGCTAGACGGGCACCGCACTTCGTATGGGCTTCGAGTCGGCCAGTTCGCGGATATCTGGTACTCCGATTCACGGCCACCGCTGGAAGACCTCGTCCAGCGCGTCCACGTGCGCGAGGCATCTCTCGACGTGAGCCAGCTCGAACTCATCCGCGAAATCGAGAGCGTTGCGATTGAGAAGACTGCGATACTCCCCCAACGCATTGATGAGAATCGCGTGGCACTCGGGGTTGGCAAGCAACTGGTCTAACTTCGGGTGAACGTCCATCACTCTCCCTCCCCGAACAGTGAGTCGATGGCAGCCGCAGCCCGTTTGGCGACGTCGGATCGGGCCCGGCTGTAGCGCTCGGTCATCTGCATGCTCGAATGACCGAGCACAGCCTGCACGTCGTTCGCTGAGGCGCCGGCATCGAAGAGCATCGTCGCGAGCGTGTGACGTAGGTCATGGATTCGGAGGTCGTCCCTCTGCAACTTCGCGCGCAGCGTCTTCCAATCGATCGCGCGGCGCACGTTCGAGGCATTGATCCGCCCCCCGCGAGGTCCGGTAAAGACGAGGTCGCCACGGTGCTTGCCCGTCATCGCCTCAGTCAGCGGCACGACGAGCGGTGTCGGAATCGGCACGTCCCGCTCCTTGTGGCTCTTCGGGGTCAACTCAACGCCGCGCCCGTCTGCGCCGATGCTGAATGCCCGACGAACGTGGATCGTCCGGTGCGCTAGGTCGACGTCTTCCAGGCGCAGGGCGGTCGCTTCGTTGGCGCGCATCCCTGTGTAGACGAGAGCGGCGATATAGCGCCGATAGTGCGCCTCATCGATTGCCGCGAGCAGAGTCGGCACCTCCGCTGCTGTGAGGGCGCGCGAGCGCAGGCTCGTCGCAGTCTCCGATCTCGGCCGCCGCGCAAGCCGTGCCTGATTCAGCGGCACGAGGTGTGCGTGGACAGCGCCATCAAGCAGCCGACTCAGCACGGCAAGTGCATCGATCCGCGTCGACGCGCTCCCGTCCCATCCGGCTATGGCCTCCTCGACCACACCCGCAGTGAGTTTTTCAAGCCGCACGTGTCCGAGCCAGGGCTTCACCCGGAGCCGCCAGCCACGCTCGTAGGCCCGAGCGGTCGAGGCTCGCACGCTCCCCTCGATCACCGACCAGTGCCGTGAGTGCCACTGTGTGAGCGTCATGTCCCCGTCGGGGTGTCGGCGAGTGAGCGTCTCGGCGCGCAGCTTCTTGGCCTCAGCAAGCGTCGCAACGTACGTCGACCGCTCGCGTTGTTCACCATTTAGGCCGATCGCCCAGACCCGAACCTGGTACTTGCCACGATCCGTGCGAAACCGAATGCCTTCAGGCAGGGGGCGGCGAGTCTTGGGATCAATCCGCTCACTCCGGTTAGTCGACACCGCGAGTACCGCCTGCCTCGAGGAACGCCGCGACAGTCGACGCTCGCCAGAGCATGTGCTTGCCCATGTGCGCGTCCGGGAACGGAAAGCGATTCTGCCGTCGCAGTGAGTCGAAGGTCGACAGCGGCACTCGGCAGAGCCCTGCGGCCTCGCGGCGCGTTAGGTACTCGTTGTGGTCGAGGTGGTCAACAGCTTCCGCCCCGGCTTCATCGACGAGCGTGTGGGTGGTCACGATGTGCTCCTTTCGTAGGGTGAGGTATTGCGATCTCGGGCGCGCTGCTGACGCCACTGACGCGCGGCATCAGCGGCCTCTCTCGCGAGTGCTTTGTCGCCGTCTGTCAGCCAACCCATGCCTGCATAGGCCCACGAGCCGATGACGAGAACTTCGTCGGTGCTGATCTCTTCGGCCGGCTTAGACTTCGCGAGCAGGTGCTTCATGCGCCACGTCCGCCGAGCGCCCCTGAGCGAACCGAGCGTGACTGAGTAACGGCGCGACTTGGTTGAAAAGTGGCCGCGGAAACCGAGCATCCCGTCCCAGCGATGGAGCTGCTCGTAAGGTCCTTCGGAGTGCACGACTGCAGCCAGCTCGCGCACGGTGGCCTTGATGCTCCTGATGTGGTCGCGACCCACGCCCGTCGGCTCGAGGTCTTCTGTGGCTTTGGTCGCATACTTCGCGATGTAGGCAGCGACCGCGCGGTCGGACAGCGCCCCGTCAAGTCCTTCTCGACGCACAATCGGACGAACATCGAACTGTTTGCCCCATGTCAGCGTCCGACCGCCGTCGTCGCCCGGCAACGGACCCGCTGTCACTTGGGTCTTGCGCGCAGCAGCTTGAATCGCGGCCATGAGGTGAACCGCGGTCACGCCGGCGGGAGGCGCCGGGAAGGGTCGCTCCGGATCGATCCCGTCGAGCCGGATGATCGCGTGGAAATGAACGACCCCGCGGCGCTGAAACTCGGCGACCTTCGCGAACTGCACTCGCACGAGGCGGGCAGCGGCGCGCTGAGTCAGCCCCAGCGAACGAGCCAACTCACGTCTGAGCCCGATCGTGAATCGTCGCCACAGTTCAGGCGCGTGGTACTGCCAGACGACGTGACCAACGTAGTCGTAGCACTCGGCGCATACGGCATCTCCGCGGCGCGGATCGTCATCGTCGTGGTGGCAGCGGCATCCTCTCGGATTCCCGTGCTCGCAAGTTCCTGACCGGCGGTCGATGGCGGTTGTGTGCACAGCGCCGAATGAGGGGGCAGTAAGGGTCAGAAATGCCATCGGATGCTCGGCGACCTCCTCCGGCACCTCCTTCATTCCGCCTGCGGCACCGGCCATGATCATGTGCCAGGTGTCGCCCTTGTATTCGTGGCTGCACGACTCGCAGCGCGTTGCACGGCGGTTGCCGCAGCGGGTGAACGTGATCCCGTCAGGCTCACTTGCCGACGAGTACTCCGACAACACCTCGCCGGTCGCCTCGTGAAAGGTGGTCGAGGCGCCGACGAGTCGCACGGGGTTGTGACAGTAGCCAGTCGACGCGACGTTGTGCATCCAGCGGTCGTAATCTTCGCTACGGAGCCGCCGCGAAACGGACTCATCGAGCCTCATCGCTCACCACCATGACGGGAGCTGCGCAACCGATCGGGTAGACCGTCCCCGCGAGGCTGTACTCGTAGACCACACGGCAGATCTCGTCGGTCTCCCCTGTCGCGCGGCGCAGCTCCTGCCAGGCAAGAACCTGCGCGTCGGTGCATGACTCGTTTGCCACCCACGCGCCGTAGCGCTCGATGTAGTAGTCCGCGTCGACCGGGAGGTCGTAGCGCGCGCGAACGGATGCCGTCGCCGCGTCGTATTTCTCGCCGAGGTTGAACGGGATGGAGTGGTCGATCGCACTGCTGGAAGGATCGGCCGATTCCCGCGACGCGCCCGGATCGACGTCCGAACAGCCGGCGAGGGCGATCACGCCGACCACGAGTGCTGCGGCGAGAGAGATGCGATTCATGATGCAGTTTCCTTTCGGGAGGTGCGACGCGAGGATCGCGGCGCTCGGGGTGGACGAGGTGGGCGTGCGTCAGGCGACGGCGGCTCAGGGACGACGACCGGGACATGCCGCGGTGCGGCATACCGCGAGGCGACATCGCGAATCATGTCGTCGGTGATGAGGCCCGCCCGGACACGCTCAGGCGGGCGGCCGTCTTCGGGGAGCACATAGGCGACGCCGGGAGTCGAAGGAGAGATCTCATGGCATCGGCCACCCGCTGCCACCGCGCCGTCGCCGAGCACCATTACGGTCTCCATCCGATCCCGAAGGCGGAGCCCGACGGTCTGAGTGAACAGGCCGCGGGCGGGCAGCGTCTCCTTGCGTGGATCTTGAAGGCAGGCGAACACGATGAAGCCCACCGCACGCCCCTGCGATGCCAACGTCGCAAGAGCTGCGTTCGCGCGACGAAGGAGGTCGCGGTCTGTCTCGTAAGCGGTAAGGGCGGCGAGTTCGTCGATCAGGACCACGACGGTAGGGCTGTCTATGTTTGGCGTGTGCTGTCGCGTTCTCCCTGCAAGATCTTGCGCGCGTTGCTGCATCGCGGCGACCGCATCCTCGAGCAGGATCACCGATCGCTCAGCGTCCGCGGCGAACCTCGACAGAAGCGAACGGCCGAGGGCCAGCTCCATCCCGCCCTTGCGGTCGATCCCCCACACCTCGATCAGACCGGTGTGGATCGGCTCGGCGAGG
>NZ_MKRU01000108.1:4855-5043 GCF_001897985.1 Microbacterium sp. 69-7
CACAAGCGTGTGCGGGCCGAGGCGCAACGACCACAGCGCGCCCGCCGCATCCTTGCCCATCGGGACTGTCTTGCCGTCCCATGCAGTGGGGACGTCAAGACTGAATGGGTGTTCTAGGGCGTGTTGATCAAGAGGTTCCGCTCCTCGGTGGGTGAGTCTTGAACGGTGACGCGACAGGAGATCTCTGA
>NZ_MKRU01000109.1:0-7305 GCF_001897985.1 Microbacterium sp. 69-7
TTGATGAGGAGGTCGCGGCCGGTGGCGCCGCGCGCCAGGCGGATGGCGGTCATCGTCGCCTCGGTGCCCGTGGAGACCAGCCGCGCCTTCTGCACGGCCGGCACCCGTCGCACGATCTCCTCGACGAGCTCCGCCTCGGCCGGGGTCGGCGCCCCGAACGACAGTCCGCGCGCGGCGGCGGCCTGGACGGCGGCGACGACCTCCGGATGGGCGTGGCCGAGCAGCGCCGGGCCCCAGCTGGCGACGAGGTCGACGTAGCGGCGGCCCTCGGCATCCGTCACATACGCGCCCGCGGCCTCGACGAGGAAGCGCGGCGTGCCGCCGACGGAGCCGTACGCGCGCACGGGCGAATCCACGCCACCGGGGATGACGGCGCGGGCACGGGTGAACAGGGCGTCGTTGGTGTCGGTCATGCGAGTGCGCGTCCCTCTCGGAGCCAGCCGGCGACCTCGATCGCCCAATACGTCAGAATCGCCTCGGCGCCGGCGCGGCGGATGCCGAGGATGCTCTCCCCGATCGCACGCTCACGGTCGATGACACCGGCGGCGGCGGCGTGCTCGATCATCGCGTACTCCCCCGACACCTGGTAGGCCCAGACCGGCGCGGACGACACGGCGGCGACCTCGGCGAGCACATCGAGATACGGGCCCGCGGGCTTGACCATGACGATGTCGGCGCCCTCGTCGATGTCGGCGAGGGCCTCCTGCACGCCCTCGCGGCCGTTGGCGGCGTCGAGCTGGTAGGTGCGACGGTCGCCGGTGAGGGTCGACTCGACGGCGTCGCGGAACGGACCGTAGAACGCCGAGGCGTACTTGGCGGAGTAGGCGAGGATCACGACGTCGCTGCGCCCCGCGGCATCCAGCGCCGCTCGGCACGCGGCGACCTGGCCGTCCATCATGCCCGACAGACCGAGGATGTCGGCGCCGGCCTCGGCCTGGGCGAGCGCCATCCGCGCGTACACCTCGAGGGTCGCGTCGTTGTCGACCGACCCGTCGGCGGCGAGCACACCGCAGTGGCCGTGGTCGGTGAACTCGTCGAGGCAGAGGTCCGCCTGCACCGTCAAACGTCCCTTCGCCGCCGCGGCCCCCACAGCGATCGCGCGATTGAGGATGCCGTCGGGGTCGGTCGCGCCGCTGCCGACGGCGTCGCGCACGGCGGGAACGCCGAACAGCATGATGCCGCCGATGCCGGCGGCGGCAGCCTCCTCGACGACAGCCGCGAGGCGGGCGAGGGGGTATTGGTGTACCCCGGGCATGCTCGCGATCGGCTGCGCCTCGGCGATGTCCTCCTTTACGAACACCGGCAGGACGAGCCGGCGCGGGCTCAGGTCGGTCTCGGCGACGAGGCGTCGCAGGGCCGGGCTCTGGCGCAGGCGGCGCAGGCGGCGGACGGGGAACGCGGTCATCGGGTGACCTCCTGGAGTCGGGGAAGGGTGTCGAGCTCGGCGATGAGGGCGTCGATGCTCTGTGTGCGCGCGGTGTGACCGACGACGAAGCCGAGGCGCTCCGCGTCGCGGGTGGTGCCCGGACCGATCGAGGCGACGAGGGTGGATGCCGGCAGCGCCCCGACCTGTCGGCGCAGCTCGCGTCCGACGCTCAGCGAGGTCAGCAGCACGATCGCGAAGCGGCCGGCGGCGAGATCGGCAGCCACGTCGGCGGCGAGATCGATGCCGACCGTGCGGTAGCCGATGCACACGTCGACGGCGAAGCCGCGAAGTTCCAGCTCATCGCTGACGACAGCTCCGGCGAGATCGGAGCGAACCACGAGGCAGCGCCCGGTCGAGGACGCCGTGTGCGCCGCGCACCACTGCGCGATCATCGCGTGGGCCGACGAGCGCCCCAGCGGGATGAAGTCGACGTTCGCACCCAGCTCGGTGACGGCGCGCGCCGTGGCCTGACCGACCGCCGCGACCCGCAACGACGTCGGCAACGCGCGTCCGCTCGCCGACAGGAACAGCGCGAGCTGCTCGACGCTGGCGGCGCTCGTGACGAACAGCCACTCGTAGTCACTGTCGGCGAGCCGGCCGAAGGCGGCGTCGCGCGCGGCCGTGTCGCGGGGTGGGGCGGTGCGGATCAGGGGCGCGATCACCGGTTCGGCGCCCCGACGCGTCAGCTCACCCGCGACGTGCTCGCCCCACGCGCCGCCGCGCGGCACGAGCACCCGCGCGCCGGCGAGTGCGGTCACCGCGGGTCTCCCGCGGGTCGCGGACCGAGCTCGGCGAGCTCGGCGGCCCCGGCATCCATCAGCGCGGTGACGACGACACCGGCCTGCGCTGCGCGCCCGGCCGCCGTCGCCAGTTCGGCGGGGTCGGCGGAGTGCGCGACCCGGACGGTGCGGGCGCCGTCGAGGGCGTAGACCTCCGCGATCAGCGTGACGGCGTCCGGCGCGCGCCGGGCGGAGATGCCGACCGGCGCGGCGCACCCGGCCTCCAGCAGCCGCAGTACGGCGCGCTCCCAGAGTGCGGTGATCTCGGCATCCGCATCGGTAATGGCGGCGATCTCGGCGGCGACCGGGGAATCCGCGCGCACCTCGACCGCGAGAGCTCCCTGGCCGGCAGAGGTGGGCCAGCTGTCGGCGTCGAAGCGGTCGGTGATCCGGTCGGTGCGGCCGATGCGGGTCAGACCCGCCTCGGCGAGCACGATCGCGTCGTACTCCCCCTCGTCGACCTTGCGCAGTCGCGTGTCGACGTTGCCGCGGATGCCGCGCACCTGCAGGTCGGGGCGGCGACGCAGGAGCTGGGCGACCCGGCGCGGCGACCCGCTGCCGACGACGGCGCCGTGCGGCAGCGCCTCGAGCGTGAGGCCATCGCGCGCGCACAGCACGTCAGCCACGGGAGCCCGCGGCGGGACGGCTCCGATCGCGAGGCCCGCGACGTCGGCCGTGGGAAGGTCCTTCATCGAGTGCACGACGAGATCGCACTCGTCACGCAGCAGCGCTTCACGCAGCGCCGCGACGAACACGCCGGTCCCGCCGAGCTGCGCGAGGGGCCCGGTGAGCACGTCGCCCGCGGTCGTGATCGGCACGAGCTCCACCTCGCGGCCGGTCGCCGCCCGCAGGGCGTCGGCGACGTGGCCGGACTGCGTGGTGGCCAGCAGACTCGCTCGGGTTCCGAGTCGCAGCGGCGCGGGTGCGGCGGCGTCGGTCACCGTCACGGCGCGATCCCCGCGAGTGCCGGCTGGAAGCCGAGTCGCTTGTTCTCGCAGCATCCGGGACGGCACACGTCGTACCAGGGTCCGAGGTCCGTCTCGTGCGCGCGGTCGGCCGCGGCGGTGCCGTTCAGCCGCTCGACCATGAGGTCGACCAGTCCCGCGACGTACGCCGGGTGCGTCGCCGGAGTCGGGGTGCGGATCGCCGTGAGACCGAGCTCGTCGGCCGTCTCCATCGCCTCCGTGTCGAGGTCCCAGAGCACCTCCATGTGGTCGCTGACGAAGCCGAGCGGCACGATGAGCACGGCCTTGCGACCACGGGCGGGCAGCTCGGCCATCGCGTCGTTGATGTCGGGCTCGAGCCACGGCACCTGCGGCGGGCCGGAGCGGCTCTGGAAGACGAGCTGCCAGGCGCACGAGGAGCCCAGTCGCGACATGATCGTCTCGGCGACGGCCGTGTGCTGTGCCACGTACGCGCCTCCGGCGCCGAAGCCGCGCTCGGGCGGACCGGAACGGTCGGCGTCACTGTTGGGTATCGAGTGGGTCGAGAACAGGATCTCGATCTCGTCGTCGACCAACCCGCCTTCGTGCAGGCGCGCGAGGCCGTCGGCGACGCCCTCGGCGAAGGGCGTGACGAAGCCCGGGTGGTCGAAGAACTGACGCACCTTGTCGATCTCGACGGCGCCGCTGAGCCCGGTGGCCTCCACGGCGTCGGCGAGGTCCTCGCGATACTGACGGCACGACGAGTACGAGCTGTAGGCGCTCGTCGCGATCGCGAGCAGGCGCGTGTGCCCGGCGTCGTGGGCGTCCTGCAGTGCGTCGGCGACGTAGGGCATCCAGTTGCGGTTTCCCCAGTACACCGGCAGGTCGATCCCTCGGACGGCGAGCTCGGCATCCAGTGCCGCCTTCAGCTCCCGGTTGTGCTCGTTGATGGGCGAGATCCCGCCGAAGTGACGGTAGTGGTGCGCCACCTCTTCGAGGCGCTCGTCGGGGATGCCGCGGCCCGCCGTGACGTTGCGCAGGAACGGGATCACGTCGTCCTGACCCTCGGGGCCGCCGAAGCCGAGCAGCAGCACGCCGTCGTAGGCGACGGGGACGGTGACGTGCGGATCGCCGGCGCACGTCGCCGCCGTGGCGGCCGGCACGCGGCATCCGTCGCCGCAGACGGGAGCGGCGCTCGCACGGGGCGGCTTGGGACGGAACTCGGCGGAGCGGGGAGCGATGTTCTCGGCCATCAGCTCAGCACCTCCGCCAGCTCGTCGAGCTCGAGGCGCCGTCCCGTGTAGAACGGGACCTCCTCGCGCACGTGGCGCCGGGCGTCCGTGGCGCGCAGATCGCGCATCATGTCGACGAGGTGGATCGGGTCGTCGCTCTCCAGCGGCAGCAGCCACTCGTAGTCGCTGAGTCCGAAGGTCGAGACGGTGTTGGCGACGACCTCCGTGAAGCGGGCGCCCTTGCGGCCGTGCTCGGCGAGCATGCCGGCGCGCTCCTCCTCGGGCAGCAGGTACCACTCGTAGCTGCGCACGAACGGGTACAGGCACAGCCAGCCGCGCGCGCTCTCCCCGCGCAGGTACCCGGGCACGTGACGCTTGTTGAACTCGGCCTCACGGTGCACCCCCATCGCGGTCCAGACGGCCGTGTACGCCTGCAGCACGCCGGTGCGGCGCAGGGCCCGCAGCGCCTTCTGGAGCACGGCAGGGTCATCGACCGCGCCCGGCGTCGTGTGCAGCCAGATCATGAGATCGGCTTCGCCCCGCATGCCGGTGACGTCGTACAGGCCGCGCACGCTGACGCCGCCGGCCGTGACCGCGTCGACGGCGGCGGACAGCTCGGCGATCGCCGCGGCGTCGGGCGCCACCCGCGGACGGGGGCCGGCCAGGACGGCGAAGAGGGTGTATCCGAGCGGGATCTGTTCGGTCATGCGGTGCTCCTAGGAAACCGGGTGGGTGTGGAGGGAGGACGACGGGAGGGATGCCGCGAGCGCGCGGTCGAGACGGGCGGCGAGGTCGCGGGCGTGCGGGATGACGGAGGCGAGGCCGGTACCGGCGGCGGCGGCCCCGGCCAGGTGGATGCCCGCGGGCAGGTCGTCGGGCGCGGCGGCGCCGACGACGGCATCCGTCCACTCCTGCACGACCAGGTCGACGACATCGGCCGCGGCCACGTCGACGCCGGTGAGGATCGACACCTCGCGGGCGACCTCGTCGGCCGTGGCCAGCGTACCGGCGGCGGCGTCGCGAGCGGAGAGCCGCACGAGGTGGATGCCGTCTGGCGTCGCGGCGCGCGCCCAGTCCCACTTGGCGGTGATGTGCGTGAGGGCCTTGGCCGCCGTCGGCAGCGCGGCGTCGACGATCACGCCCGAGCCGACGGGTTCGGCGGCGAGGGCGGGGTGGGCGATGGCCGCCGCGACGAGGCGGACCGCCGCCGCCGTCGGCGCGGATGCGCGTTTCGACTCGTCGCTGCGCTCCTCGCTCAACGACCGGGGGGCGCTCCCGGTCGTTGAGCGAGCGGAGCGCGTCGAAACGCCCGCACCCGCCAGAAGGCACGCCGCCTCCGCGGGGCCCGTCGCGATCACGACCTGACGCGCCGACAGAGATCCGCTCGTCGTCTCGACGGTGACCGTCTCGACATCCGAGCGCACAGCACGCACCGCGACCCCGGTGCGGATCTTCGCACCGTGGGCCTCCGCGGCCTCAGCGAGCGCCGTCGGAAGGCGCCACATGCCCCCTGCGATGCCGCCGACGGCGGCGCCGGCGCGCTGCCCGGTCGCGATCGCGTCCGCGGCCTCGAGAAGCGAGCCGCGGGAAACGAACTCGCGCCACAGACCGGGGTGCAGCTGCGACAAGCGGGCCTCGGCGGCGGGTCGCGAGTAGACGCTCCGGCAGAGCGTGTCGACAAGCCGATCGGCGACGCGGACACCGAGACGTTCGGCGACCAGGTCGTACAGCGACGGCTCGGCGTCGGCGATGGTGGGCACCCGTCGCTCATCGCGCGCGCGGGCGGCGCCGTCGGCGCCGATGATCGCGACGACGTCGTCGGCATCGGGATCGGCGGGGATGCCGAGAACGGTCCGCCGCGGCAGGCGAGCGCGGCGCACGCCGTCATCCGTCGCGACGGCGAGCCAGGCTCCCTGGGGGCGCGGCGCGACCAGCTCGAGCGGGAGCCCGGCATCCGCGACGAGAGCGGCCACCGCATCGGTACGCGTCGCGAACGACTCCGCGCCGAGATCGATGTCGACCCCCGCGAGCGTGCCGCGGCGCAGCAGCCCGCCCACCTCTTCCGCCGCGTCGACCACGACCACGTCACGTCCGGCACGCGCCAGCTCGTGTGCCACGACGAGCCCGCCCATACCGGCGCCGACGACGACGACATCGGCGCCGGTCGCGGCTGCCGGCGCGCTCGTACGAGAGGTGGTCACCGCGCGGACTCCGCGGGTGCGCGCCAGTCGTGAACGGTGCGCACCAGGTCGGTGAGCACGGTGGGGTCGGTGTTCATCGGCACACCGTGGCCGAGGTTGAAGACATGTGCTCGCGCCGCCAGCCCCGAGGCGAGGGCGGCGTGGGCCGCCCGGCGACGCACATCCTCGGGGGCGAACAGCAGCGCGGGATCGAGGTTGCCCTGCACCGTGAGATCGCGGCCGATGCGGGTCACGGCGTCATCGAGGTCGACGCGATAGTCGACGCCGATCGCATCGACGCCGATCGACGCCATGTCGGCGAGGATCTCGCCGGTGCCGACGCCGAAGTGGATCAGGGGCACATCGAGACCTTCGCCGCGCAGCGCGCGAACGGGCTCCAGGGCGGCCGCGGATGCCGGCAGCACGGCGCGCCGGTAGTCGGCGGGAGCGAGCGCTCCGGCCCACGAGTCGAACAGCTGCGCGGCGCTCGCGCCGGCACGCACCTGCAGGGCGAGGAAGCGCCCGGTCACCTCCGCGAGCCAGGCCGTGAGGTCGGCCCAGGCCGCGGGGTCGGAGTGGATGAGGCTGCGGGCGCCGAGGTGGTCTTTCGACGGGCCGCCTTCCACGAGATAGGCGGCGAGGGTGAACGGGGCGCCGGCGAAACCGATGAGCGGCAGCGGCTCGCCGCGCTGCTCGCCCTCCTCCGCCAGCATGGCGACCGTGCGCTGGACGGCCTCGACGACCGCCTCGCCGCGCTCCTCCACG
>NZ_MKRU01000109.1:7319-34553 GCF_001897985.1 Microbacterium sp. 69-7
CCGCACGAGCGCGGCGATCTCGCCGGCGGTGCGCACGGGGTTGCGGAAGACCGGGCCGCGGCCGGCGGCGATCTCGACCTCCACCCCGACGAGGTGGAGCGGAACGATGATGTCGCTGAAGAACACCGCGGCATCCACTCCGTGCCGGCGCACCGGCTGCATCGTGATCTCGCTGGCCAGCTCCGGGCTCAGACAGGCGTCGAGCATCGTCCCGGTGGCACGCAGCGCCCGGTACTCGGGAAGCGAGCGCCCGGCCTGCCGCATGAACCAGACGGGGGTGATCTCCGGACGATCGCCGCGGAGGGCGCGGACCAGCCGTGAGGCGGAGGTGCCGTGCGCGGTCAGGGGATGAGCGGCGGCGGTGGCAGAGGCGATGATGATGCTCCCGTGGGACGGACTCGAGTGGGCGTTAATCGTTATACTAACCTCGTTCCCTTCCGTTCGACTCACGACTGGACCCGCGTGCTCGTCTGCCTCTCCGCCCATCAGCGCACCACGCCTCTCGAAGCGCTGGAGCGGCTATCGGTGGTCGGGGACACCGTCGCAACCGACCTGACGGCGGCGCACGAGAGCATTCGCGGAGCCGTGGTCCTGGCCACCTGCAATCGCTTCGAGGCCTATTTCGATCTGGCCGACAATCCCGACGACGCCTCGCCCCTGCCGGCGATGGATGCCGCGATGGAGCGCCTCGCAGAGCTGTCGGCGCTGCCCTTCCGCGACGTCCGCGAGACCGTCGAGTTCGCGCACGGCAACCACGTGGCGCGCCATCTGTTCTCGGTCGCGTCGGGGCTCGATTCCGTCGCCGTCGGCGAGGACGAGATCGCCGGGCAGGTGCGGCGCGCGCTCGATGCCGCACGCCGGGAAGGCGTGACCACCGCTCCCCTCGAGCACCTGTTCCAGCGCGCCACGGAGACGTCCCGCGCGGTCAAGAACTCGACAAAGCTCGGCGAGTCGGGGCGCTCCCTGGTCCGCCTTGCGGTCGAGCTCGCCGGCTCGCGCCTCGGGTCGTGGGAGGAGGCGCGGGTCCTCCTCGTCGGCACCGGGCGCTACGCCGCGGCATCCCTGGCGGCGCTGCGCGACGTCGGCGCCGTCGACATCCGCGTGCACTCGCGATCGGGGCGCGACCGCTTCGCGAAGCGCGAGCACCTGACGACCGTTTCGGCCGACGCGTTCGCCGCCGAGGCCGCCCGCGCGGACGTCATCGTCACCTGCACGACGACCACCGACACCTTCGCCCTCGATCTCGAGAGCCACGGTGCGGCCCGTGCTGCGGTGTCGACGCCGCAGCTGATCATCGACCTCGGGATGCCGCGCAACGTGGATCCGGGGCTGCGCTCGCTCCCCGACATCGAACTGCTCGACCTCGACACCATCCGCGTCCACGCGCCGATCGACGAGTTCGCGACCATCGGCGAGGCCCGCCTCATCGTGCAGACCGCCGCGCAGCGTCATGCGATGGCGCGCCGCGTGCACGAGGTGGCCCCCGCGGTCGTCCAGATGCGCGCGCATGTGCACGCCGTGCTCGACCGCGAGATCGAACGCGCACGTTCCCGCGGCGCGGGAGCCGAGACCGAAGCCGCTCTCCGCCACTTCTCCGGTGCGCTGCTGCACGGTCTGATCTCGCAGGGCCACACCCTCGCCGCCGCAGGTTCGGGTTCGCAGTGGACGAGTGCGGTGGACATCGTCTTTCCGCCCGCCGACGGCGACGAGGACGGCGACCGCGGATGACGCGCGTCACGCTCCGCGACGTCGCCGCGCGGGCGGGAGTGTCGACGGCGGCGATCAGCCAAGCCCTGAACGGTCGCGGCAACCTCAGCGCGGAGACGCGCGAGCGCATCAAGGCGGTCGCTGCTGAGCTCGGCTACGCCCCGAACAAGCATGCGAGCGCACTGCGCAGCGGCCGCACGATGTCGATCGGCTTCGTGATGGCGGCCAACTCGCTGCAGGACGGTCGGCGGGCGCTGCAGCGGGCACGCCAGCTCGACGCGCTGGTGCAGGCCGGAGCCGAGCGCGGATTCACCGTGACCGTGCTGCCCGACAGCCGTCCCGACCTGCTGGCGGGCGCCCAGATCGACGCGCTCTACTTTCCGGATCCGGCCGACGATCGCACGATCCTGCGCGACGCGGTGGCCGCCGGCATCCCCGTCGCGGCGAACGACCTCACCGTCCCCGGCGGCGTGCTGACGATCCGCACCGGTTACGCCGCGGCGGTCCGGGCCGGACTCGCGCACCTCGCGGAGGCCGGAGCGCAGCGCATCGGCTTCCTCGTCGACGAGAGCGAGGTGCCGCGCGACCAGCTCGGCGAGAGCGCCTACCTCGCCTGGAGCGCCGTGAACGGCCGCACGCCGCTCGTGGCGCGGGTGGATGCCGGGCGCCGGCGGCTCGTGCCCGCCCTGCACGAGCTGCTGGACACCGACGTCGACGCCGTCTTCGCCTACTGCGAGGAAGGGCCCGAGATCTATCTGCATCTCGAGCAGATCGACACCGTCATGCCGCGCGATCTGCAACTGCTGGTGCTGTGCACGATCGACTGCGAGATGAACGCCCGCCTGGGAATCACCCACCTGTGCCTGCACCCGGAGAAAGCCCCCGAGGTGATGTTCGCCGCGCTCGATGCCGGCGAGGCGCCGCGCGCGATCGAGCTGCCCTACGAGCTGGTACGCGGCTCGACCACCCGCTGAGCCCACCCGCCCCGCCCCCCTGCTCGCCCCGCGCCGCCTACGATGGCGTGGTGCCCGTCGCCGACCGTCCCCGTTCCGTCGGCGAGATCATCGCTCCGCGCCGCCTCGGGCGTGACTTCCGCTGGTTGCTGAGCTCGTCCTGGACGAGCAACCTCGGCGACGGGATCGCCCTGTCGGCATCCCCGTTGCTCATCGCCTCGCTCACGAGTTCGCCGATCCTCGTAGCCGGCGGTGCCATGATGCAGTACCTGCCATGGCTGCTCTTCGGCCTGTTCGCGGGGTCTGTGGCCGACCATCACGACCGCCGCCGGCTCGTCATCGTCGCGAACGCCCTGCGCGCCCTCGTCGTCGCCGGCCTGGTCGTGTTCCTCGTGACCGGCGCCGTGAGCGTGTGGATCGTGCTGGTGGCCGCGTTCCTGTACGGAACGGCGGAGGTGTTCGCCGACACGGCCGGCAGCACGCTGCTGCCCATGCTCGTGCGTCCCGCGGATCTCGGTCTCGGCAACGCCAGACTTCAGGCCGGCTATCTGGTGGCGAACCAACTCGCCGGTCCACCGCTGGGCGCGTTCCTGTTCGCGGTGGGATCGTTCTGGCCGTTCGTCACCCAGATCATCTGCGTGACACTGGCCATCGTGCTCATCGCACGCATCGCCCGCACGCCGGTCCCGGATCGCGACGCGGCGGATGCCGAGCGGCCGGCGCAGCCGATCCGCGAGGGTCTGCGGTGGCTGCGGGCGAACCCGCCCGTCCGCACGCTGGTCATGATCATCCTGGTCTTCAACATCACGTGGGCGGCACCCTGGGGCATTCTCGTGCTGTACGCCACCGACCATCTCGGCATGGGTCCGGTCGGCTACGGAGCGCTGACGACGGCATCGGCTCTGGGTGGGCTCGTCGGTGTCGGGATCTTCGGCGCGCTCGAGAGGCGCGTCTCGTTCGCGACGCTCATGCGGGTGTGTCTGACGCTCGAAGTGATCATGCACCTCGCCTTCGCGCTGACGACGGTGCCCGCGATCGCGTTCGTGATCATGTTCGGCTTCGGCGTGTACGCGTTCGTCTGGGCGACGATCTCGACCACCGTCCGCCAGCGCCTCGTACCGTTGACGCTGCAGGGCCGCATCGCGTCGGTGAACATGGTCGGCGTCTTCGCGGGGCTCGTCATCGGTCAGGCCCTCGGCGGCGTGATCGCTCAGACCTGGGGCCTCACGGCGCCCTGGTGGTTCGCGTTCGGCGGATCGGCGTTGACGCTCCTCCTCGTCTGGCGCTCGATCTCATCGATCGCCGCGGCACGGCCCGTGCTCGACGACGCGCAGCTTCCTGAGGAGAACGCACCTTCCTGAGGACGAGTTCCGGCCCAGGAATCCTCGAGATCCGTCATCTCGTCAGCATCCGACGCGTCAGCATCCGACGCGTCAGCATCCGACGCCTCAGCGGGTGCGGTGGATCCGCCGCTCCTCGATGCGCTGCACGAGGTCGCGACCGAGCTCGTCGAGGCGGTCCGCCCAGGGGCCTGCCATCTCGCGGCGCGCCGCACGGCGGAAGAGCTCCTCGACACTCACCCATTCGCTCTCGCACACCTCGAGCGGATCGAGGTCGAGATCGTCGTCGTCAGCGATCCGGGCGGCGTAGAGATCGAAGAGGGCGGATTCCTCGACGACCCTCCCGACGAGAACGAGATCCTCGGGCGCGACCCGCAGACCGGTCTCCTCGGCGAGCTCACGCGACGCGGCTTCGACGCTCGTCTCACCTGCGAGGGCGCTGCCGGCCGGAAGCTCCCACGCGAGCGGCCAGTCCTTCGTCTCCGCACGGCGCGTCATGAGCACCGACCCGTCGCTGAGCTCGACGCACACGGATGCCACGACGTGGAAGGCTCCCGCGGGCACCGGGTCGGCACGACGATGAGTGATCCCGAGCGGCGCGCCGCTCTCGTCGGTGAGATCCCAGAGCTCTTCGCCCGACACGGTCAGTCCTCGAAGGCGCCGTAGACGGCGAGGGTGTTGGATGCCACCTGCGCGCACAGCTCGTCGAGCGGCATCCGCAGCTCCTCGGCCATGAAGCGCACCGTCACCGGAACCAGGTACGGCGCATTCGGCCGACCGCGAAGCGGCGTCGGGGTGAGGAACGGTGCGTCGGTCTCGACGAGGATCCGCTCGCGCGGCGTCACCGCCAGCGCGTCGCGCAGGTTCTGCGCGTTCTTGAACGTGATGTTGCCCGCGAAGCTCAGCCAATAGCCGCGGTCGGCGGCGATGCGCGCCATGTCGGCGTCGCCGGAGAAGCAGTGGAACACCGTGCGCTCGGGAGCCCCGACCCGATCGAGGGTTTCCAGAACGGGGTCGTGGGCGTCGCGGTCGTGGATCTGCATCGCGATGCCGTGCTTCTTCGCCAACGCGATGTGCGCCTCGAAGCTCTCGAACTGCGCTGGACGGCCCGTCTCGTCGGTGCGGAAGAAGTCCAACCCCGTCTCACCGATCGCCCGCACGCGCGGCTGCGCGGCGAGTTCGTCGATCACGGCGATGGCCTCGCCGAGCATGCCCTGCTCGGCATACGCGGGTGCTTCGTTGGGATGTATCGCCACCGCCGCGAGGACGCGCGGGTGGGATGCCGCGGCCCACGCCGACCACCGGCTCGACGCGATGTCGCCGCCCGCCTGGACGGCACCGATGACGTTCACCTCTGCGGCCCGACGCATCTGCTCGTCGAGCGGGAGACCCTCGCCGTCCTCGATCTCGAGATGCGTGTGATTGTCGTAGACGGCGACCGGCAGCGGCTCGGGCGCCGGCGGATATGACACGTCGCGTGAGCTCTTCTCGCGCACGCGGACGTACGTCGACGGATCAACGGCGTCGCTCACCGGCATCCCCTCTCCTCTTCGATCCGGCGCGCTGTTCCCCCCGCGCCTCCGTGTCCCACTCTCTGTCGAATAGAGCACTTGCGCACAGCACCTTTGGGGACATGCCGCCCCGCAAGTGGGACACGATGGAGGGGACGGGTGGGACGGGTCAGGGCTGCTCGATCCGCGGGAACAGCGGCTCGATGCCGTTGACGCTGGTGCCGGGCACAAGGACTCCCCAGCTCCCGGCTTCGCGCAGCGGCTGATCCTGCAGACGCCCCGCGTGCCCGAGCGCGACCCACAGCTTCTCGGTGGCGATCGGCATCACGGGGCTCAGCAGCACCGCGAGCGCACGCAGACCCTCCGCCGCCGTGTAGAGCACCGTCGCAAGACGGGCACGCTGAGCGTCGTTCTTCGCCAGCGCCCACGGGGCGTTCTCGGTGATGTAGCCGTTCAGCGCATCCACGATGGTCCAGATCGCCGCGATCGCCTCGTCCGGACGGAAGCGCTCCATCGCCGCATCGGCCGCCGACGCGGCATCCGCCACGGTCCTCTGGATGCCGAGATCGCCCTCCGTGTACGCGGCAGGCGGCGGCACGATGCCCGCGAAGTACTTCTCGATCATCGCCGTCGTCCGCGACGCCAGGTTGCCGAATCCGTTCGCGAGCTCCGCCTGGTAGCGCGCCGAGAGGTCCTCCCACGAGAACGAGCCGTCCTGGCCGAACGCGATCGCCGACAGGAAGTAGAAGCGGTAGGCGTCCGAACCGAACACATCGGTGATCTCGGTCGGGGCGATGCCGGTGAGCTTCGACTTCGACATCTTCTCACCGCCGACCAGCAGCCAGCCGTGCGCGAAGACACCGCGGGGCACGTCGAGACCGGCAGCCATCAGCATCGCGGGCCAGATCACCGCGTGGAAGCGGAGGATGTCCTTGCCCACGACGTGGAAGGCCGGCCACCGTCGCTCGAACTGCACGGGATCGGTGCCGTAGCCCACCGCGGTCGCATAGTTCAGCAGCGCATCCACCCATACGTAGATCACGTGTGACGGGTCCCACGGCACGGTGATGCCCCAGTCGAACGCCGAGCGCGAGATCGACAGATCCTTCAGCCCCGAACGCACGAACGAGACGACCTCGTTGCGCGCCGACTCCGGGCGCACGAAGTCGGGCTCCGTCTTGTAGAGCTCGAGCAGGCGGTCCTGGAACTCGCTGAGCTTGAAGAAGTAGTTCTTCTCCTGCAGCAGCTCCAACGGCTTCGAGTGGATCGCGCAGACCTTGAGCCCCTCGAACGCACCGGTGCCGTCGACGATCTCCGCCTCCGGCTTGAACTCCTCACAGCCCACGCAGTAGAGCGCCTCGTACTCGCCGGCATAGATGTAGCCACGGTCGTAGAGCGCCTTCACGAACTGCTGCACGCGCTCCTCGTGGCGCGGCTGCGTCGTGCGGATGAAGTCATCGTTCGCGACGTCGAGGGTCTTCAGCAACGGGAACCACGACTCGGTGACGAGCTTGTCGACCCACTCCTGCGGAGTCACTCCGTTCGCGGCCGCGGCGCGCAGCATCTTCTGCCCGTGCTCGTCGGTGCCCGTGAGCATCCACGTGTCGTCCCCCGCCTGGCGGTGCCAGCGCGCGAGCGTATCGACGGCGACCGTCGTGTACCCGTGTCCGATGTGCGGCAGGTCGCTCGGATAGTAGATCGGCGTCGTGATGTAGAAGGACTGACCAGATGTCACCCGACGAGTCTAGTTCCGGGCGACGCGCCGACTCCCGCGTGTGACGTCGAGCCGTCGGTGCGTCGGTGCGCTTCTCAGGCGCTTTCGCGGACGACGAGCGTGGTCGGCAGCACGACGGCATCCGGATCGCCGCCGGCGATCGCATCCAGCACCATCTCGACCATCGTGGCGCTGATCTGGGCCCACGGCTGGCGGATCGTGGTCAGCGGCGGCGTGTGCGCCGCCGCAAGCCCCGAGTCGTCGAAGCCGGCCAGCGCGACGTCCTGAGGAATGCGTCGCCCCTGCGCGGCGAGCGTCTGGGCGGCACCGACGGCGAGCAGGTCGCTCGCCGCGAACACCGCATCGACGTCGGGCGCACGCTCGAGAAGTCGAGTCATCGCCTCCGCGCCGGCCTCACGGGTGAAAGGCACCACTTCGACGAGGTCCCCGTCGAAGCGGTCGCCGAGTTCGTCGCGAAAGCCGTCGAGGCGGAAGCGGCCGCTGGGGGTGTCGAGCGGTCCGGTGATCAGCGCGATGCGGCGGTGCCCGCCATCCATGAGATGCCGCGTCATGGTGCGTGCCGAGCCGACCTCGTCGATGGCGACGTGCGCAACGGTGCGCCCTTCCCACAGCGGGATGCCCGAGCACACGGTCGGCACGCCCGCGTTCACCAGCGAGCCGAGCAGATCGTCGGATTCGTGAGAGGAGACGAGCAGAACGCCGTCGACGTGACCGGCGCGCACGTATCGGGCCGCGTTGGCCTGTTCGCGCTCGGTGTCGGCGATGAGGAGCACGAGCGTCATCCCGCGCTCGGAGACCGCATCGGTCGCCCCTCGCAGCAGCAGCGCCATGTTCGGATCCGACAGCAGGACGTGCTGGGACTCGGTGAGCAGGAACGCGAGCGAGCCGGTCTTTCCGGTCGCGAGGCTGCGCGCAGCCTGATTGGTCGTGTAGCCCGTGGAGACGATCGCGGCATCGACGGCGGCGCGGGCTTCGGGCGACACCCAGTGCCCTCCGTTGAGCACGCGCGAGACCGTTCCGTACGAGACGCCGGCCGCGGCGGCGACGTCGCGGATGGTCGGCTTCTTCGGCACATCGCTGGGTGTCACGAGAGCCGACTCTACCGGTGTCTACAACGAATCCGGCCACAACAGCACCCTTCACTGTAACCGATCACAGTCCAACGACTGTAACCGGTCACAGTTCCATAACGAACCCGTGATCGCGCGCTTTTCGACCGCACAATGGAGGCGTTCGCACCCGGTGCGACATCACGACAGGGCGGCGGAGCAGCCGAGCTACGGCCCCTCTCCCCCTGTGATCCCAGAGAGAGGCACACCGATGAAGGTGAAGAAGAAGGGCGCCGTCGCCCTCGGACTGCTCGTGGCGTCCGGCATCCTGGCGCTCGCCGGCTGCTCCGGCAGTACGACCGCACAACCGACGACCAGCGGCGACGCACAGGCCGCCACCAGCGGCGAGCTGACCGTGTGGGTCGACGCCGACCGTGCTCGAGCGCTCGAGGATGTGGCGAAGAAGTTCGAGCAGGAGAAGGGCGTCAAGGTCAACCTCGTCGTCAAGGACTACGGCAAGATCCGCGACGAGTTCACCGCACAGGTGCCTACGGGCAAGGGACCCGACATCACGATCGGCGGGCACGATTGGATCGGCGCGTTCGTCAAGGACGGAATCGTGGCGCCGGTCGAACTGGGCGACAAGGCAGCCGACTTCGAGAAGGTCGCCATCGAGGCGGTCACCTACGACGGCAAGACCTACGGCCTTCCGTACGCCATCGAGAACATCGCCGTGCTGCGCAACACCGCGCTGGCCGACTCCACCCCGGCCACCTACGACGAGATGATCACGAAGGGCCGCGCCGCCGGCACGGAGTACCCGTTCGTCGTGGGCCTGGACCCGCAGGCGTCCGACCCGTACCACCTGTACCCGTTCCAGACGTCCTTCGGCACCTCGGTCTTCGGACGCAACGCCGATGGTTCGTACGACGCGAGCAAGCTGACGATCGGCGACGAGGGCGGGCAGAAGTTCGCCGCGTGGCTCACCGCGCAGGGAGACACCGGCACCAAGGTGCTGAACCTCAACCTCTCCGGCGACCTGGCCAAGGAAGCCTTCAACGCCGGCAAGTCGCCGTACTTCCTCACCGGCCCGTGGAACGTCACCGACGCCCAGAAGGCCGGCATCGACGTCGCGGTCGACGCGATTCCGACGGCGGGCGGCGGTGACGCACAGCCCTTCGCCGGCGTGCAGACGTTCTTCGTGAGCGCGAAGAGCGCCAACGCGCTGATCGCGAACGAGTTCCTCGTGAACTACATCGCCACCGCCGACGTGCAGACGGCTCTCTTCAAGGCCGGCGGGCGTCCCCCGGCACTGACCGCCGCGTTCGACGCCGCCAAGTCCGACCCGATCGTCGCCGGCTTCGCCAAGGTCGGCGCGAACGCGGTGCCGATGCCGTCGATCCCGCAGATGGGCTCGGTGTGGGACGACTGGGGCAAGACGGAGGCCGCCCTGATCAAGGGCGGCGGCGACCCCGCCGCCCAGTGGACCCAGATGGCCGACTCGATCGCCGCCAAGCTCGGTTGACCCCGTGCGGGGGGGTGGGCTCACGCTCGCCCCTCCGCACCCCGATCCCCACACGTTCCGACAGGAGTCGAAGATGACTGGCCCCACGATCGCCGCGCCGCCCACGCGCGCGCCCGAAGACCGCGCCGCGGCACGGCGCCGCCGACGCGCCGAGGCCTGGGCGGAAGCCGCAGGCGCCGGGTGGAAGGTCTGGCTGGTCAAGATCGTGTGCCTGGGTGTCATCGACGCGATGGCCGTCTATGCGATCCTCGTCCTGCTGACCAAGGACAGCGTCGTCATCACAGCGGTCGTTGCCCTCGGCATCCTCGCGATCAACGTCGTCTATCTGAAGCCCGGCCTTCTGCCGGCCAAGTACCTGACGCCGGGCCTGGTCTTCCTCTTCGTCTTCCAGATCTTCGTGGTCCTGTATTGCATCTACATCGCGTTCACGAACTACGGGTCGGGACACGTGTCGACGAAGGACGACGCCGTCAACGCGCTGCTGATCCAGAACCAGCAGCGCGTCGAGGACTCGGCCGCCTACCCGGTGTCGGTCCTGGAGAAGGACGGCGCCCTCTTCTTCCTCGTGACCACTCCCGACGGGACCGCCGAGATCGGCAGCGCCGACCGGCCGCTCGAGGCGGAATCGGATGCCGAGTTCACGGGCGGCCGCGCGGCGGCGCTTCCCGGGTACACCACGTTGAACTTCGCTCAGCTCGTGGCCAACCAGGCGACGATCTCGTCGATGGCGGTGCCCTTCTCCACCGATCCCAACGACGGCACGCTCCAAACCCGCGACGGCTCGACGGCCTACCAGTACGTCTCCACGCTCGTGTGGGATGCCGCCGCAGGCACCATGACGAACACGCAGACGGGCGTCGTCTACACGGACAACGGCAACGGCTCCTTCGCCTCCGCAGATGGGCAGACCCTCGCCACGGGATGGCAGGTCTGGGTCGGCGTCGACAACTTCGTCCGGGCGTTTTCCACCGAGTCGATCCGTGGGCCCTTCCTCGCCGTGCTCATCTGGACGTTCGTGTTCGCCATCCTCTCGGTGGCGACGACCTTCGCGCTCGGCCTGTTCCTCGCGATCGTGTTCAACGATCCGCGGATGAAGAGCAAGAAGTACTACCGGGTCATCATGATCCTGCCCTACGCCTTCCCTGCGTTCCTGTCGGCGCTGGTCTGGCAGGGAATGTTCAACCAGGACTTCGGCTTCATCAACCAGTCCATCCTCGGAGGTGCGTCGATCCCCTGGCTGCAGGATCCCCTGCTGGCGAAGGTGTCGATTCTCGTCGTGAACCTCTGGCTCGGCTTCCCCTACATGTTCCTCGTCACGACGGGCGCCATCCAGGCGATCCCCGACGACATCCAGGAGGCGGGGCGTGTCGACGGCGCCGGTGCGTGGCAGATCTTCCGCCACATCAAGTTCCCGCTGCTGCTGGTGTCGGTGGCGCCGCTGCTGATCTCCTCGTTCGCGTTCAACTTCAACAACTTCAATCTGATCTACATGCTCACCGGCGGCGGTCCGCGCTTCGCCGACGCGTCGATCAACGTCGGCGCGAGCGACATTCTGATCTCGATGGTCTACAAGGTGGCCTTCGTGGGAGCCGAACGCGACTACGGCCTCGCCAGCGCGTTCTCGATCATCATCTTCGTGCTGGTGGCGGTCATCTCCTACCTCAGCTTCCGCCAGACCAAGGTGCTCGAGGAGCTGAACTGACATGACCACTGCTGAGACCCTCCCCGTCACCGGTACGGCAGCGACCCCGCCGAGCCCGACCGTCGTCCACGAGACGCGTCGCCGGTTCGGCCGGTGGTTCCGCGAGACCGGCTGGCGTCACCTCGTCGGCATCGCGATGCTCGTCTTCTCGGCGTTCCCGCTCGTCTACGTGCTCTCCGCCTCACTCAACCCGGGCGGGACGCTGCTGACGGCCAACAGCCTGTTCGCCACGTTCGACATCGGCAGTTACATCGCCCTGTTCCAAGACCCGCTGCGCCCGTACGGCAACTGGTTCGTCAACTCGGTGTTCATCGGGCTGACGACGTCGTTCTTCACCGTCGTCCTGTGCGCGCTCGCCGCCTACGCCTTCTCGCGCATGCGCTTCACCGGCCGCCGTTTCGGACTGCTGACGCTGCTGCTCGTGCAGATGTTCCCTCAGCTGCTCGCCGTGGTGGCGATCTTCCTGCTGATGTCGGCGATCGGCGACATCTTCCCGCCACTGGGTCTGAACTCCCAGATCGGGTTGATCATGGTCTATCTCGGCGGCGCGCTGGGCGTGAACACGTTCCTCATGTACGGCTTCTTCAACACCGTGCCGGCCTCGATCGACGAGGCCGCGAAGATCGACGGCGCCGGACACGCACGCATCTTCTTCACCATCATCCTGCGCCTGGTCGCCCCCGTGCTGGCTGTGATCGGCCTGCTGTCGTTCATCGGCACCATGAACGACTTCCTCATCGCGTCCGTCGTCCTCGTCGATCCCGACAAGCAGACGCTGGCGGTGGGGCTGTACCAGTTCGTCTCGCAGGAGACGGCGCGCAACTGGAGCGTGTTCGCCGCCGGCGCCGTGCTCGCGGCGATCCTGCCGATGGCACTGTTCCTGGGCCTCCAGCGTTTCATCGTCGGCGGCCTCACGGCCGGCTCGGTCAAGTAGCGCACGACCCGACCCGGGCCGCACACCACACAATCAGAGGGCTCTGCCACGGATGTCCGTGCAACCACGTCGCACCAGTGCCGACGTGTTGTCGGCGTTCCACGGAGGTTCCCATGATCGATCCCACCTGCCCGCACCACGACGGCTCGCCGCTGTACGTCTCGCACCCCGATCCGGCTCTCGGCGACGAGGTGACCGTCCGCCTCCGCGTGCCCCGCGCCTACGGCGGAGTCGACCGGGTCGTGGTGCGCAGCAACCCCGACCACGAGCCGGCGTGGGTGGAGGCAGAGTGCGACGGCGAACGGGACGGGTGGCAATGGTGGTCGGCGCGGATCGTCGTCGCCAACCCGCGCCACGGCTACCGCTTCCATCTCGTCCGCAGCGACGCAACGGTACAGATCCTCAACCAGGGCGGGCTCAGCGACGTCGACGTCCTCGACGCCCAGGACTTCGCCCTCGTCGCCGGCAACCCGCCGCCGCCGTGGATGGCCGACACCGTGCTGTACCAGATCTTCCCCGATCGTTTCGCGCGATCGGATGCCGCAGCCGACCGCCCGCTTCCGGAGTGGGCGATCCCCGCAGCCTGGGATGACCCGCTGGATCCCTCCCACCCGGGGCGCAGCCGGCAGCTCTACGGCGGAGACCTCGACGGCGTCGTGGACCGGCTGGACCACCTCGTCGATCTGGGTGTGAACGCGCTGTACCACACGCCGATCTTCCCCGCGGAGTCGAATCACCGATACGACGCCGCCAGCTTCGATCACGTCGATGCACTCCTCGGCGGCGACGAGGCCTACCGACGTCTCATCGAGGCAGCGCACGCGCGCGGCATCCGCGTGATCGGCGATCTCACCACCAACCATTCCGGCGTCGCCCATGAGTGGTTCCGCAACGCGTACGGCCGGCCCGACGCGGCGGAAGCCGACTTCTACTACTTCCACGATGCGGCCCACACCACCTACGAGACGTGGCTGGATGCGGCGACGCTGCCGAAGTTCGACTGGAACAGCGCCGAACTGCGGCGTCGGTTCATCGAGGGACCCGACTCCGTCGTCGCGCGCTGGCTCGCGGAGCCGTACGGGATCGACGGGTGGCGCATCGACGTCGCCAATATGACCGGCCGTCTCGGTGCCGAAGACCTCAATGCCGTCGTGCGCCAAACGGTGCGCCGGACGATGATCGAGGTCTCGTCCGACACGCTCCTGCTCGCCGAGTCGACGAACGATGCCGCCAGCGACCTGCAGGGAGATGCCTGGCACGGCGGCATGACCTACCCGGCGTTCACGCGCGGCGTGTGGTCGTGGCTCGCGGAGCCCCGACGCATCCCTCACCGCGGCTTCGACGGCCGCGTCAGCGATGAGATGTGGTTCTTCGGACTGCCCACCGGGATGCCGCGGTACACCGCGCAGCAGTTCGTGCGCCAGCTCCGGCTCTTCACCAGTCAGATTCCGTGGCGTGTGCAGCGCGGGACGATGTCGGCCCTCGACACCCACGACACCGCCCGGTTCGCCACCTACGCCGCGGAGGAGATGATCCCGCTCGCCGTCGGTCTGTCGATGACGCTGCCCGGCATCCCCGTCGTCTACGCCGGCGACGAGTTCGGACTCGAGGCCGTGGACGGTGAGATGAGCCGCACCCCTCTCCCCTGGGACCGCGTCGGCGAACCCGAGATCGCCGCCCGCATCGGCCTCTACCGTGAGCTCATCGGCCTTCGCCGCGCGCACGCGGCGCTCTCGACCGGCGGCCTGCGATGGTTGCACGCCGACGACGACGCGATCGTGTTCATCCGCGAGAACGCGGACGAGGCGGTGCTGGTCCTCGCCGCTCGTACCGACGTCGAGATCCGTCTTGACATGGCCCTGGTCGGCGCGGCGACGGCGGCAACCTCGCGCTATGCGGCAGGAACGGTCGAACTTCTCGCCGACGACGGCGCGGTGCGCCTGCACGGCAGAGGAGCGAGCTTCGCCGTCTGGACGCTGCCGGGCGTCACCGCTCCGCCCGCGCGTGCGGAGCGGTCCGTCGCAACGCCGGAGGCCTTCGCGCAGTTGGGCGGTCCCGCCGTCTGAGCGGGCATCACCGCGAGGCGAGCACCGCCTGATAGAGATCGCGGCTGGACAGGCCGGTCGCTGCCGCAACCTCGGCGCTCGCATCCTTCAGGCGGATGCCGTCGGCCACGAGGGCCTGCACCTGCGCGACGGCATCCTCGGCCGACACCTCTCGGGCCGGCGCGCCGCCAACCACGACGACGATCTCCCCGCGGACCCCGGCCTGCGCCCACTCGGCGAGAGCCGCCAGGCCGTCGCGGACGACCTCCTCGTGCAGCTTCGTGAGTTCCCGGCAGACGGCCGCGGGCCGGTCGGCGCCGAAGGCGGCGGCCATGGCGTGGAGGGTCTCGGCCAGACGCGAGGGCGCTTCGAAGAAGACCATCGTGCGCGGCTCGCTCGCCACGAGCGCGAGAGCGCGCGCACGATCTCCGGCCTTGCGCGGCAGGAACCCTTCGAAGGTGAAGCGATCGGTCGGCAACCCGGCGACGGCCAGTGCGGTGACCACGGCGCTGGGTCCCGGCAGAGCGGTGACGGCGACGCCCTGCGCGACGGCCTCGGCGACGAGACCGTACCCGGGGTCGCTGACCGTGGGCATGCCCGCATCGCTCAGCACGAGGAGGTCCTCCTCCCGCGCGCGGGCGACGAGCTCGGCCGCACGCTGCTTCTCGTTGTGGTCGTGCAGCGCGACCAGACGAGGCCGGTTGGCGATGCCGAGCGCCTGGAGCAGTCGCTGGGTCGTGCGGGTGTCCTCGGCGGCGATGACGGTGGCCTGCTCGAGCGCAGCGACCAACCGCGCCGAGGCGTCGCCCAGATTTCCGATCGGAGTCGCGCCGAGGATGATCACCGCTTCAGCTTAGGCTGGTGGCCGTGTCGACCACCGCCGAGCCGATCCCGCCGCTGCTGTCGCCCGTGCGCCGGTCGGTCTACGACCGTTGGCGCGAACGCGTCGCGGCCGAGCCGCGACTCCAGCGGCTGTACGGATGGCTCGCTCCCCTGCTGGTGACGCTGCTCGCCGGCATCCTGCGCTTCTGGAATCTCGGGCATCCGCACGTGCTGGTCTTCGACGAGACCTACTACGTGAAGGACGCCTGGAGTCAGTGGAATCTCGGTTATGCGGCGAGCTGGCCCGACGGCGCCGATGCGCGATTCGCGGCGGGTGAGCCGAACATCTTCACGACCGATCCGAGCTTCGTCGTCCATCCCCCGCTCGGGAAGTACCTCATCGGATTCGGCATGTGGCTGTTCGGACCCGACAGCTCCTTCGGGTGGCGCGCGATGGCGGCACTGTTCGGTACGGCCCTCGTGCTGCTGCTCTTCCTCGTCGCTAAGACGCTGACGAACTCGACGGTGTTCGCGACCGTGGCCTCGTTCCTGCTCGCGATCGACGGCCTCGGCATCGTCATGAGCCGCGTCGGCCTGCTCGACGTGTTCCTGGCCTTCTTCATTCTGCTGGCCTTCTGGTTCGCTCTTCTCGACCGTCGACGCCATCTGGACCGCCTCGCCGCTGCGATCGTCGCCCGCCGGGTCGACGACGCCCCCCTCGCCTGGGGAGCCGTGCTCTGGAACCGACCGTGGGTCATTGCGGCCGGCGCCGCCGCGGGTGCGGCGACGGCGGTGAAGTGGGCGGGGGGATGGGGCCTCGCGGCCATCGGGCTCTACCTGGTCGTCACCGATGCACTCGAACGTCGACGACTCGGCGTCACCTTCTGGCCGATGGATGCCGTGCGGCAGGGGCTCGCCTCCTTCGTGCTGCTCGTGCCGGTCGCTTTCGTCGTGTACCTCGGGTCGTGGGCCGGATGGCTGTTCAGTGACGGCGGCTACGACCGCAAGGTCGCCGAGATCAGCCCCGCCACGGGGTTCTTCTCCTGGGTGCCGCTTCCCCTGCAGAGTCTGTGGAAGTACCACGAGACCATCTACGCCTCGATGGCGGGCATGTCCTCCCCGCACAGCTACTCCAGTGCGGCGTGGGCGTGGCCGTTCCTCTGGCGTCCGACGTCCATGTACGCGTTCTCCAGCCCTGACGGCAAGAACGGCTGCAGCGGCGACAACGGCTGCCTGCAGGTGCTGTACAGCATGCCGAACCCCCTGCTGTGGTACGCCTCGGTCATCGCCGCGCTGTACCTGGTCTACCGCTTCGCCGTCGCTCGCGATTGGCGCTACGCGGTGGTGCTGGTCGGCATCGCAGCCACCTGGCTGCCGTGGCTGATGTACCCCGAGCGCACGGTGTTCCAGTTCTACACGATCGTGATCTGGCCGTTCCTGTTGCTGGCGCTCACGTTCGCACTGCGAGAGATCACCGGAGCGGCGCACGCGCTGCACGAGCGTCGGCTGGCCGGGCAGCGGGTCGTGATCGTCTTCCTCGTCGCGGCGGTCGTGCTGTCGGCGTTCTGGTACCCGCTGTGGTCTGCGACGCAGGTGCCCTACGACTTCTACCGCCTGCACAACTGGATGCAAGGGTGGGTCTAGCACCTATCGAGAACGATTCTCGATAGGGTGTGTGCGGGAGGACGGATGCCGCACACACGCGAACCCGCCGGCACCGCGGCAGGCCGCGTTCCCGTCGTCGCCGTGACAGGCCACCTCGGCGCGGGGAAGACGAGCCTCGTCAACCACCTGCTGCGCACGCCCGGCGCTCGCCTCGGCGTTGTCGTGAACGACTTCGGCGCCCTCAACGTGGATGCCGCCCTCGTGACCGGTCAGGTCGATGAGGCGGCCGCGATCTCCGGTGGCTGCGTCTGCTGCCTGCCGGACGCGGGCGGACTCGACGATGCGCTGGGCCGGCTGGCCCATCCGCGGCTGCGCCTGGACGCCATCGTCGTGGAGGCCAGCGGCGTCGCAGAGCCCGCCGCGCTCGCCCGGCTGATCCGCTTCAGCGGCGTCGCCCGCGTACGCCCGGGCGGCGTGGTGGACGTGATCGACGCCCCGAACCACTTCACGACGATCGACTCCGGCGACGATGTGCCTGCGCGCTACGCGACCGCGTCGCTCGTGGTGATCGGCAAGACCGATCTGCTGCCGGCATCCGAGCGGGCATCGACGATCGCGCGGATCGCCGGGCGTGTGCGCTCACGCAATCCCCGCGCACACCTGACCACGGCGCGCGCCGGAGCGATCGACCCGGCCCTCGTGTTCGACGTGGCCGATCGCGACGACCCGATCGACGAGCTGCCGCTCGCGCGCATCACTCGCGAGGCCCACCACGGCCCCGGCCACCACGCGCATGAGCACGCACGCTCCGCCTCCGTGCCGCTGCGCGCGCCGGTGTCGCCCTCGGCGCTCGTCGATCTGCTCGAGCACCCGCCCCGCGGGGCGTATCGCCTCAAGGGGCGGGTGCGCGTGCAAGGCGCCGGCCGCGATCACGGCTATCTCGTCGACGTCGTCGGCTGGTCGATCCACGTGTCCGCACTGCCGTCACCGCCCGAGATCGGCGAACTCGTCGCCATCGGCGTCGACCTCGACGCGACCGAGGCCGAAACCGCGCTGCACGCGCTCGCCTCAGCCTCCGCCGCGCGCGCAGACGTCGCGGGGCGACGGCGCCTGGAGCGCTACCGCCGGCTCAGCGAGTGAGCGCGGCGCACGGGTGCCCGTGGGTCAGTTGACCTCGTCGGGGTGCGCGGAGACACGACCCCCGCGCTCGAGCGCGGTGATCGCCGACTGCTCGTCGGCGCTCAGCTCGAAGTCGAACAGGTCGAGGTTCTCTCGGATGCGCTCGGGGTTGTTCGACTTCGGGAAGATGATGTGGCCCTGCTGGATGTGCCAGCGGAGGACCACCTGCGCGGGAGTCTTGCCGTGGGTCGCGGCCGCCGCGGCGACGGGCGCCTCGTCGAAGAGCGGGTACTTGCCCTGTCCGAGCGGACCCCACGCCTCGATCAGGATGCCGTGCTCCTTCGCGAATGAGGTGACGTCCGGCTGCTGGTAGGCCGGGTGCAGTTCGATCTGATCGACGGCCGGCGTGACGCCGGTTGCGGCGATGATCTCGGACAGGTGCGACGGCAGGTGGTTGGAGACACCGATGCTGCGGGCTTTGCCGGCCTCGCGGATCTGCACCATCTTCTCCCACGCATTCACGTAGTTGCCGTTGGCCGGCGCGGGCCAGTGCACGAGGTACAGGTCGACGGCGTCCAGGCCCAGCTTCGCGAGACTCTCGTCGATCGCCGCGAAGGGCTCGTCTCCGGCCTGGCGGTCGTTCCAGAGCTTCGTCGTGATGAACAGCTCGTCCCGCGCGATGCCGCTGGCGGCGATGGCACGTCCGACGCCTTCCTCGTTGCCGTAGATGGCCGCGGTGTCGATGTGGCGGTAGCCGGCTTCGAGGGCGTCACTGACGATGCGCTCGGTCTGCGCGGGATCGACCTTGAAGACGCCGAAGCCGAGCTGCGGGATGGTGTGTCCGTCGTTGAGGGTGAGGAGGGGGATCGTCATGTCTCCAGCGTAGGCGGGGCCGGCGACGGTGCGGGTGGATGCCGCGGCATCCACCGGCATGGGTTGTTCTGCCCATCGCGCGCCGTCGGAGGGTTCGCTTAGGTTGTCGGGCAGGGAGGCGGACACATGAGCGACCTGAAGATCGATGTCGGTGAGGTGCTGGCGAGCGCGTCGAGCGCCGAGCGGATCGCGGGAGACTTCTCGGCATCCGAGCGCATCGCCGACGAGACGGCGGGATACACCGGCCACGACGCACTGGCAGGAAAGGTGCGCGACTTCGGCGGCAAGTGGGACATCGCCCGGGGCAAACTCGAGGAGAACCTCACCTTCATCGCCGACTACCTGCGCGCCGTCGTCGATACCTTCGAGGACCTCGACACCGAGCTCGCGGCCTCTCTCGAGCAGTCGGCGAAGGGCGATCACGCCGCCGCGAACGACCTTGACTCCGAGGTCGACAAGAGCACGGTGCCGCCGGCATCCGCTCCGACCCCGAGTCCCAGTCCCAGTCCATCGCCCGGGCCCGCCCCGACCCCGCCGGCGACGGGAGACAACTGATGGCGCTCCCCGGAAAGCCCGAGGCCCTCGCCGAGCGGGCATCGACGTACGTCTCGTCGGCGAGCCGTATCGAACGCGCCGCCGACGACCTGCGTGCGCTCGCGTACGCCAGCACGGCCCGCTCGCTCGATGCGATCCGCGAGCGCAGCGGACAGGTGGCCGGCGATCTCAGCGCCGCGTATGGACGCTACGCGGGCACGGCGAACGCGCTCGTGGAGTACGCGGCCGCCCTGCGTGAGGCCCACCGCAAGGCCGACGACGCCGACGCGAGCGAGGCCTACGCCGAGCGACACGCCGGCAGCGCCGACACGCAGGTGTCCGCGTACGACCGTCAGCTCCGCATCCTCGAGCAGTCGACGGCCCCCGCCGGAAACATCGAAGCGGCCGAGCGTCAGCTCGCCGAGGCGCGTGCTGCCGCCCGCCGCTACGACGACGCCGCGTCGGCGGCACGCGAGGCTCACGAGCAGGCGCGCCGCGACATGGAGGCCGCGGCCCAGCGTGCAATGTCGCTCATCGACAGTGCGATCGACGCCACCAACGAGAGCTGGCTCGATCGCGTCGGCAGCTTCTTCGAGGGCCTCGGCTCGTTCTTCGCCGACCTGGCGACGTGGGTCGGCGACTTCCTTCAGGATCTGTGGGACGAGCTCCAGCGGCTCGTCTCGACCGTGCTCGCCCTGGTGGGCACGGTCCTGATCCTCGCCCTCGTGTACGCGCTGCTGTCGCTCATCCCCGTGATCGGCCCGCTGATCGCTGCGCTGGTGGTCGGCCTCCTGGCGGGGTTCCTGCTCGCGAGCATCCTGTCGGACGTGCTCAAGCCCCCCCCCCAGGTGAGCGAGTACGACCGCACCCGCCGGGAGAAGCGAGGCTCGCAGGGCGAGCCGACCGACCTCGCGCACGCCATCAAGGATGCGGGCTACGTCGACTCCCTCGGTCACCACACCGAAGACAGCGCCGACGAGACCGTCATCAAGGTCACGAAGGTCGTCGACGCCGACGGCGTCGTACGGTGGCGAGTCGCGCTGCCCAGCACGCAGGAGTGGCTGTCCCGGTTAAACGGCGACCAGGGCGCGGTCAACGACCTCGACAGCAACCTGGCCCTCATGCTCACCCCCTCCCTGCGCTCGCAGTACGAGCGCGCGGTCCTGCAGGCGATGCAGCAGGCCGGGGTCGGACCGGACGATCCGGTGATGCTCGTCGGCTTCAGCCAAGGCGGGATCATGGCGGGCCACCTCGCGGCCTACAACTCCGACTACAACTGGGATGCGGTCGTGGTCGCCGGCGCGCCGATCGACAGCATGCCCATCCCGTCCTCGACGACCGTCGTCTCGGTGCAGCACGACGGCGACCTGGTGCCGCGACTCGACTCGGTGATCTCCCTCGGCCGCGGCGGATATGCGCAGCAGCGGCCGAACTGGACCACCATCAACAGCCCGTCTCCCCTGGCGTTTCAGGGAGTCGGCGGCATCCACAACGCCGCCGCCTACAACTCGACGCTGCAGAGCCAGATCGATCGGGTGCCGCCCGCCACGCAGGACGACCTCAACGCGTACTTCATCGGCGACGACGACACGTACGGTTATGACACGACCTACTACTCCTGGCAGGAGAAATGATGCTCGGATCGTCTCGACTCGTCATCGCGGCCGCCGCTGCGGTGTTGGCCGTGACCGCACTCACCGCGTGCACCGGAGGCGGCGGGCCCGCCGCGTCCAGCGCATCACAGGAAGGAACCGACGTGGATCTGCAGAGCGTCTACTCCGCCATCTCGGCGGCCGACCCGGGGGTGGAGGACCCGCTGGGTACCGTGAGCACCTCCGGCATGGCGAAGACCCTGTCGGTGAGCGTGCTGGTCGCCGCCGATGAGCCGGTCACGACCGACCGCCTCGTGGCGATCTTCGTCGCGATCCGCGACACCACGTCGGCGAGCATCGAGACCGTGACCGTGATCGCGCGCGATGCCGCCGACGAGGAGAAGATCGTCGACCTCTCCACGGCGGTCGCGGGGCTCCCGAGCGACGTGACGGCGCTGTACGACGGCGGCGTCACCCTCGCCCGCGTAGACCTCGAGAAGCTGTGAGCCCGGACGCCGCCCCGGAGCTCGTGTTCCGCCTCATCGGCACCTGGTGGCCGGTGGCGCTGGACAGCGACGAGAACGCGCGGGCCTCGGCCACCGATATCGCACGCGGCACGCTCGGCACCGCCGACCAGAACGCGACACCGCGTCGCCGGATGCGCGACGACCTCGTCGATGCGGCGCGCGCCGCCCGTGACGCCCAGGGTCGGCTCCTCCTGCTCCAGACCGAACTGTCTCCGAACGAGCCGATGTCGGCGATGCTGACGCTGTTCGATGACGATCGGTTCCACATGAGCCCGTCCATCGGGACGAACCCGCAGCGCGTGCTGTCGGTGCTCGAAGAGGCTCTGCCGACCATCGCGCCCGAGATGGCCGGCACCGCCGTTCGTCGTCCGTTCACGGATGGCGAGGTGGTCCGCACGCATCGCGTGGACGAGTCCGTCGAGGTCGAGGACGGTGCGACGTTCACGAGACGGCGACTGGTCGCGCACTACTGGTACCCCGTGCCGGATTCCAAGAAGCTGAGCCTTGTCGTGCTCTCCACCCCGCTCGGAGACATCCCGAACGCCCTCCTCGCCTACTTCGATGCCATCGTCGAGGTGTCGGGGTTCCGCTCGGCGCCCGAGACCGCCGTCGACGCCGCGGGCGCCGCCGCGCGCTGACGCGCACGCAATACGATGGAGGGCTATGCCTCCCGTCGTCCCCGTGATCTCCTATCCGCCGGAGCTGCCTGTCAGCGCGGCACGCGAGGAGATCGTGCGCGCCATCGCGGGCCATCAGGTCGTGATCGTGGCTGGTGCGACCGGATCGGGCAAGACGACGCAGCTGCCGAAGATCTGCTTGGAGCTCGGGCGCACGAAGATCGCGCACACCCAGCCGCGCCGCATCGCGGCACGCACGATCGCCGAGCGCATCGCCGAGGAGCTGCACGTGCCGCTCGGCGGCGCCGTCGGCTACAAGGTGCGTTTCACCGATCAGGTGTCGGAGGACACCCAGATCGCGCTCGTCACCGACGGCATCCTCCTCAATGAGATCCACCGCGACCGCCTGCTGCGTCGCTACGACACGATCATCATCGATGAGGCCCACGAGCGCTCGCTGAACATCGACTTCCTGCTCGGCTACCTCGCGCGCGTCCTGCCCGAGCGCCCCGACCTGAAGCTCATCATCACGTCGGCGACGATCGATCCGGAGAGCTTCGCGAAGCACTTCGCGGATTCCGCGGGTACACCCGCCCCGATCGTCGAGGTCTCCGGGCGCACCTACCCGGTCGAGATCCGCTACCGCCCGCACGTCCCCGACACCCCGACCTCCGCGCGAGACCCGAAGGACACCCCGACCGCCGCGCGAGACCCGAAGGGCCGAGTCGAAACGCCCACCGACGGTGACGACGTCGACGCGCTGATGGCGGCGCTGCGCGAACTCGACCGCGAGGCCGACGGCGACGTGCTCGTCTTCCTTCCCGGTGAGGCCGAAATCCGCGACGCGATGGATGCCATCCGCGGCATGTACGCGAAGGACGCCCGTCCCACCGAGGTCCTCCCCCTGTACGGTCGGCTCTCCGCCGCCGAGCAGCACCGCGTGTTCGAGCGCTCCACGCTCGCCGGCGTGCGTCGCCGCGTGATCCTGGCGACGAACGTCGCCGAGACGAGCCTCACCGTTCCCGGCATCCGCTACGTCATCGATGCGGGCACGGCGCGCATCTCGCGCTACAGCGCGCGGTCGAAGATCCAGCGACTGCCGATCGAGGCCGTCTCGCAGGCGTCGGCGCAGCAGCGTTCCGGCCGCGCCGGACGCACCTCGAACGGCATCGCGATCCGCCTCTACAGCGAGGACGACTTCCTCTCACGGCCCGAGTACACCGAGCCCGAGATCCTCCGCACCTCGCTGGCGTCGGTGATCCTGCAGATGCTCGCCCTCGGCTTCGGCGACATCGAGGACTTCCCGTTCCTGACGAAGCCCGACAGCCGCGGCGTGAAGGCGGCGTTCGACCTGCTCAGCGAACTGCGCGCCGTCTCGCCGTCGCGCCGGCTCACCTCCCTCGGACGGGAGATCGCCCGCCTGCCGATCGACCCCCGGTTCGCGCGCATGCTCATCGAGGCGCGCCGCCTCGAGGTGCTGCCCGACGTGCTCGCGATCGTTGCCGGACTCTCCATCCAGGACGTCCGCGAGCGACCGTCGGCCGAGGACCCCGGAGCCCGCGAGCAGGCGGACCGGCTGCACGCACGCTTCACCGATCCGACGAGCGACTTCCTCACCCTTCTCAACCTCTGGAACCACCTGCAGGAGCAGCAGCGCGACCTCGGCTCCAGCGCCTTCCGACGCCTGTGCCGCAGTGAGTTCCTCAACTACGTCCGCGTGCGCGAGTGGGCCGACGTCCACCGACAGCTGCGCCAGCTCATGGGTGTGAAGACGGGCTCGACCTCCGACGGCGCCGCCGCCGACCCCGCGCGCGTGCACCGGGCGATCCTGGCCGGTCTGCTCTCGCACATCGGCATCCTCGACACCCGCTCCGTCGGTGTCGCCAAGAGCACCGGGGGCGACAAGCGCAAGCCGATCGCGACCTTCCGCGGGGCGCGTGGGGCATCGTTCGCGATCTTCCCCGGTTCGGGGCTGCGCAAGGCGACCCCCGACGCGGTCATGGCGGCCGAACTCGTCGAGACGTCGCGCCTGTTCGCCCGCACGGTCGCGGCGATCGATCCGGCCTGGGCGGAGGAGCTCGCCGGAGATCTCGCGCACCGCCAGCTGAGCGATCCGCACTGGTCGAAGGATGCCGGGGCCGCCGTGGCCGCGGAGAAGGTCACCCTGTTCGGCGTCGAGATCATCCCGCGCCGCCGCGTGCAGCTGGCCCGCATCGACCGCCCACTCGCGCGGGAGCTGTTCGTGCGGCACGCGCTCGTGGACGGCGACTGGAACAGCCAGCACCTCGACAAGCGCCTCACCGCGTTCGAGCGGCGGAACCTCGACCTGCGCCGCCGTCTGGAGAAGGTGGAGGAGCGGGAGCGCCGCCGCGACATCCTCGTGGGCGACGAGGCCGTGTTCGCGTTCTACGACTCACGCCTGCCGCACGACGTGTTCGACGCGCGCTCGTTCGAGACCTGGTGGCGTGACGCCTCCGGCCGCACGCCGCGGCTGCTCGACATGACCGAGGCGGACCTGCAGGGCGACGCGTCACGCTCGGACGAACGCGCGTTCCCGGGACGCTGGCAGCAGGGCGACCAGGTGCTCTCGCTCGCGTACCGGTTCGAACCGGGTAGCCCCGAGGACGGCGTCAGCGTGGTCGTGCCGCTCCCGCTGCTGGCGGCGCTTCGCCCCGACGGTTTCGACTGGCAGGTGCCGGGACTGCGGTCGGAGCTGATGACGGCACTGTTGAAAGCGCTGCCGAAGGCGATCCGCAGGCACGTGGTGCCCGCCGCCGACTGGGCTGCGAAGCTCGGCGACGACCTGGCGTCGGCCGGGCCCGAGCACCACGACGGCCTGCCGCCCCAGTCGCTGCGCAGCGCTCTCGCCGCCCGCATCCAGCGCGTGGCGAACCAGCCCGTGACCGCCGACGAGTTCGACCTCGAGCGGGTGCCCGCACACCTTCTGATGACGTTCCGGGCCGTCGATCACCGCGGGCGCACGGTCGGCACCTCCCGCGACCTCGCCGAGCTGCAGCGCCGACTCGCCGGCCGCGCCCGCGAACAGGTCGCCCGCACGCTCACGCGTGAGCAGCAGCCCGCCGGGCGCGTCGCCCGAGCCTCAGGGGTGTCCACCTCGGGGATGTCTTCCCGCGACGCGTCGGCGACGGCATCCGCCCCGGGGGCACCGCAGATCGTCGAGCGCGACGGCATTCTGACGTGGGATCTCGGCACGCTGCCCGAGGTCGTCGACACGAAGGTCGCCGGCGGCGTCGTGCGCGGCTATCCCGCGCTGGTGGACCAGAAGGATGCCGTCGCCCTGCGCATCGAGTCCACTCCCGAGCGTGCCGCACGCCTCTCGCACGCCGGTGTCCGTCGCCTGCTGCTGCTCGCCGTACCCTCGCCGAGCGCGTACGTGCTCGAGCATCTGACCGCTCCCGAGAAGCTCTCGCTCGCAGCGTCACCCTACCCGTCCGCGAAAGCGCTCATCGAGGATGCGCGCGTCGCCGTCGCGGACGCGGTGATGGCGCGCGTCGCCCCGGGCGGTGTCCGCACGCCCGAGCAGTTCGCCGCCGTGCGCAACGCCCTGTCGTCGGCCGTGGTCGACGAGCTGTTCCAGGCGGTCTCTCTGACGGCACGCATCCTGACGCTGCAGCGCGACGTCGAGCGTGCCGTGAAGTCGCAGAACGCCATGACGCTGCTGGCTGCACTCGGCGACGTGAAAGCACAGCTCAGCGGGCTCATCTACCCCGGATTCATCGCGCGCACCGGCCTCGATCGACTGCGTCATCTTCCCCGCTACCTGCAGGGCGCCCTGGAGCGGGTGCGTGCGCTCGCCGACAATCCGGGCCGGGATCGCCAGCGTCTGACCGAGTTCGAACGCGCGGCGGCACTCTACGCGGAGGCCGGCGGTGCGCTCCCCCTTGCCGCCGAGGCGCCGCCGGCGATCGCGCACGCACGCTGGCTGCTCGAGGAGTACCGCGTGAGCCTGTTCGCCCAGGCGCTCGGCACCGCCGAGCCGGTCTCGCTCCCCCGCATCACGAAGGCGCTCTCCGCCTGAGGCGGCAGCCGCCGCTTCCGCGGGCGCACCCACCCAGCCACCCACCCACCAACTCCGCAGGATCGCACGAACTCCGCACCGTTTCACCCGATCCGATGCGGAGTACGTGAAGATCTGCGGCGATGCGCGCGCGGCTCAGCTGGCGGTGAGCAGCGCGCGGTAGAAACGGATGCCGTTCAGCCACGACTCGACGCGGATGCGCTCGTTGTGCGCGTGCAGCGCGTCGCGCTCACCGCGCGTCAGGTGGAAGGGCGTGAAGCGGTAGACGTGCGCGCTGATCGCCGTGAACCAGCGGCTGTCGCTCGCCCCGAGCTGGATGTACGGCGTCGTCACGATGTCGGTGCCCAGGGCGTCGTGGACGGCGGTCGCGATGCGCCGCCACGGCTCGCCGCGCCAGGACGAGACCGGCGAGGGGTCGGACCCGTGGCGCACCTCGATCTCGACGGCGGGGTCGGCCACGATGCGGCGGATCCGCGCCGTCGCCGAGGCGGCGGTGTCGCCGGTCAGCAGGCGGATGTTGATCGAGGCACGCGCCGTGGTCGCGAGCACGTTCTCGCCCGGGGCGCCCGACAGCTCGGTCGCGACGGCGGTCGTCCGCACCATCGCGTTCAGTTCGGGCCCGAAGCCCGCGAACACCCGCGCGGCCAGCGGGGCGAGCGCTCCGAGATTCGCGAAGACGGTGCGCAGCGGCTGTGCGGCGTGCGGGGCGAGCGTCGCGAACAGAGCGCGCACGGGCGGGGCGATGCGAGCGGGGAACGGATGCCGCCGCACCCGATCGATCGCACGGGCGAGCCGCGCCGTCGCGGGGAAGGCGGGCGGCGTGGACGCGTGCCCTCCGCTCTCGCGCGCGGTCAGCCGCAGTGTCAGCACGCCGCGCTCGGCGACCCCGACCATCGCGGTCGGCACCGCGACGCCCGGGACGGCGCCCTCGACGACGGCGCCGCCCTCATCGAGGACGAGAGCGGGTGTGACCCCGCGCTCCCGCAGCAGCGCCACGATCGCGCG
>NZ_MKRU01000110.1:0-4841 GCF_001897985.1 Microbacterium sp. 69-7
GTGCTGATCGCCGCCGCCGCCGCACGCACGTCGCGCATCCGGGTCGGCTCCGGCGGCGTGATGCTGCCGAACCATGCGCCCCTCGTCGTCGCGGAGCAGTTCGCCGCCCTCGAAGCCATCGCTCCCGGCCGCATCGACCTGGGCCTCGGGCGGGCTCCGGGAAGCGACCCGGTCATCACCCAGTTGCTGCGCATGAGCGGCACCTCCAGCGACGTCGACCGCTTCCCCGATCACGTGCGCGACATCGGCGCACTCATGTCGCCCGAGGGTGCGACGGTGCGCCTCACGGGCCGCGCCGGCGACGACGACCGCTACGGCATCCACGCGACGCCGGCGGCGACGGGCGCGCCCGAGGTGTGGCTGCTCGGATCGAGTGACTACTCGGCGCAGCTCGCGGCCGCATTCGGGCTGCCCTACGTGTTCGCCAACCACTTCTCGGGCGAGGGCCTCGAGCGGGCACTAGACCTCTATCGCGGCCAGTTCCAGCCCTCGGCGCACCTCGACGCGCCCCGCACCTTCCTCACCGCCAACGCGGTCGTCGCCCCCACCACCGCCGAGGCCGAGGAGCGCATGCTGCCGCAGGCACGGATGATGGCGCGTCTGCGCGGCGGGCGCCCGCTCACGGCTCTGGAGAGCGTCGAGCAGGCCGCGGCGGCGGAGGCGGAGGACCGTCTCGCCGGCCCTCTTCTCGACGCGCTGCGGCGGCGCTGGTTCGTCGGCACCGGCGACGACGCGCGCGGGGCGATTTCGGCCTTCGCCGATCGCCACGGCGTCGACGAGGTCATGGTCTCGCCCGTGTCGGGTGCGTACGACGAGGAGGCGATGGATGCCGCCGCGGGCCGTATCCAGACCCTCGAGCTGCTCGCGGCCTGAGGCGCGCGGCGGGAGGCTCAGGCCTCCGGTGCGCCGGAGATGAGCGCGCGCAGCCAGTCGCGGGCCTCGACGAACACCTCATCCGAATAGCGCTCCGGATAGTGCACGATCGCGCGGTCGGCACGCGGATAGGAGCCCAGATAGATCATCTTCGGGCTGAACCGCCGCAGGCCCAGCAGCGCGTCGGCCATGCGCTCGTCTTGGATGTGCCCGTCCGCGTCGATGACGAACCGGTAGCGCCCCAGGGCGTCGCCGATCGGTCGCGAGGCGAGCAGCGACAGGTTGATCCCGCGCGTGGCGAACTGCTCGAGCATCTCCATCAACGCGCCCGGGTACTCCTCGGGCAGCTCGACGATCAGCGAGGTCTTGTCGGCGCCGGTCGGCGCGGGCGGCGCCACGGTGCGGCCCACCAGCACGAAACGGGTGACGGCGTTGGCATTGTCGCCGATCTCCTCGGCGAGCAGCTGAAGGTCGTGGTGTTCGAGGATCGCGGGCGGCGCCACCGCGGCATCCGCGTCGCTCACACCCTCCAGCATGTCCACGGCCGAGGCGACATTGCTCGACGCCGGCAGGTGCGCATGGTCGGGCAGATGCGCCGACAGCCACCGCAGGCACTGCGCGTAGGCGACCGGGTGCGCGGCCACGAGGGTGACGTCTTCGATGCGGGTTCCCGGGCGGGCGACGAGCACGAAGTTCACGCGGACCAGATACTCACCGATGATTCTCAGCCCGGGCATCGTGGCCAGCGCATCCTGCGCCGTGGACACTCCGCCGTCGACCGAATTCTCGATCGCGATCATCGCGGCATCCGACCGGCCCTCGACGACATCGGCGAGCGCTTCGGCGACATTGCGCACCGGACGCCAGATCTGATCGCGCGCTTCGGGCACCTGCGCCAGCGCCGCTTCGGTGAAGGTTCCGGCCGGTCCGAGATAGCTGTAGGTACGGCGCGCGGGCACGGATGCCGCAGACGCCCCGGTCGACGAAGGCGCGGAAGTCACGGGTGACAGCCTACGCTGAAGGGGTGATCCGCCGATTCTCCCCCCTCGCCGTCGTCACCGCCGCCGTCCTCGCGCTCGGGTTGAGCGCATGCGCCCCCGTCGAGGAGAAGCCGGCGACCCAGCCCACGCCGACCGGTTCTGCGAGCGCAACCCCGACGCCGACGCCCACTCCGACAGCGACGCCCTCGCCGTCGCCCACGGCCGACCTCGCCTGCCTCGTCGGCGCGTGGCACATGGGCCAGGACCAGGTCACCGCGTTCTACAACGACGTGAACTCGCTCATGGCGGGATCCGGTGCGAAGTTCACTCCCGTCGGCACCGCGGATCTCATCCTCCGCAAGGACGGGACCTACACGTGGACCCCGGCCGAGCAGGTCACCGCGAACGTGTCGGGAACGACCATCCTCATCAACTTCAAGGGCTCGATCACGGGAACCTACACGGTCACCGGCAACGGGATCGGCAGCCAGACCCAGGACACGTCGGGCTTGGAGATCGTCGCGACGATCGACGGCAAGGGCACGGATGCCGGCGCCATCAGCCAGCAGATCTCGGTCGCGCCGATCAGCGACGCGAAGTACGGGTGCAAGCCCGACACGCTCACGCTCATCAACAAGCTGTCCGACAGCACGGCGACATCGGTCCTGCACCGAGAGTGAGCACGGGCGCCGCGGCAGTGACAGACTGTGGACATGAGCCGCGCAGGACAGCCAGCCGAAGCCTCCGACCTCGTCGACATCGATGAGCTCATCGCCGCCTACTACGACCTCAAGCCCGATCCGGCCGTCGCCGAACAGCGTGTCGCCTTCGGCACGAGCGGCCACCGCGGCTCGTCGCTGAGCACGAGCTTCAACGAGGACCATATCCTCGCGACCACCCAGGCGATCGTCGACTACCGCACGGCGCAGGGCATCAGCGGTCCGCTCTTCCTCGGTCGCGACACGCACGGCCTGTCGCTTCCGGCAGAGCGGACGGCGGTGGAGGTCCTGGTCGCCAACGGTGTGGACGTCCGTACCGACTCCCGCGATTCGTGGGTGCCGACACCGGCCCTCAGCCACGCCATCCTCACCTACAACCGCGATCTGGCCGCCGACGACCCCGCTCGCGCCGACGGCATCGTGGTCACCCCCTCGCACAACCCGCCGCGAGACGGAGGCTTCAAGTACAACCCGCCCCACGGCGGCCCGGCCGACACCGATGCCACCGGCTGGATCGCCGACCGCGCCAATGCCCTCATCGCCGCCGGCCTCGAGGGCGTGCGGCGCACGCCCTTCAAGGACATCGACGCCGACACCCTCGGTTCGTACGACTTCCGTGAGGGCTATGTCGCCGACCTCGGCAGCATCATCGACGTCGCCGCCATCGCGAAGGCGGGCGTGCGCATCGGCGCGGACCCCCTGGGCGGCGCCTCGGTCGAGTACTGGCAGCTGATCGGCGAGCGCTACGGCCTCGATCTCACCGTCGTGAACCCCGAGGTCGACCCGACATGGCGCTTCATGACACTGGACTGGGACGAGAAGATCCGCATGGACCCGTCGTCGCCGTCCGCGATGGCCGCTCTCGTGGCGCGACGCCATGAGTACGACATCCTCACGGGCAACGACGCCGACGCCGACCGCCACGGCATCGTGACGCCGGATGCCGGGCTGATGAACCCCAACCACTACCTGGCAGTGGCGATCGACTACCTGTACGCGCACCGCCCACAGTGGGCGGCCGACGCCGCCGTCGGCAAGACCCTCGTCTCGTCGATGATCATCGACCGGGTCGCTGCGGCGCTCGGTCGGCGCCTGCTCGAAGTGCCGGTCGGGTTCAAGTGGTTCGTTCCCGGCCTTCTCGACGGGTCGGTCGCGTTCGGCGGCGAGGAGTCGGCGGGAGCCTCCTTCCTGCGTTTCGATGGCTCGGTGTGGACGACCGACAAGGACGGCATCCTCCTGTGCCTTCTCGCCGCGGAGATCCTCGCGGTCACCGGCAAGACGCCGTCGCAGCGCTATGCCGAGCTGGAGGCCCAGTTCGGCGCCTCCGCCTATCAGCGCGTGGACGCCCCGGCGACGCCGGCGCAGAAGTCCGCCCTGTCCAAGCTCGCCCCGGAGGCGGTCACCGCGACCGAGCTCGCCGGCGAGCCGATCACCGCGAAACTGTCGCACGCGCCCGGCAACGGCGCCGCGATCGGTGGCCTCAAGGTGCAGACCGCACACGCCTGGTTCGCCGCACGCCCCTCCGGCACGGAGGACGTCTACAAGCTGTACGCCGAGTCGCTGCGCGGCGAGGAACACCTGCGCGACGTGCAGGCCGAAGCCCGCGCCGTCGTCGCGGCCGCGCTGGGCGACGCGTGACACGCACCGATCGCTGACCGCACGAACGGAAGCGGCCCCGGCCCCTCACAGAGAGGGACCGGGGCCGCTTCCGCTCACTCAGCCTCGCGCGGGACGCCGACGCAGGACCAGCGCCGCGCCGGCGAGGACCAGGAGCATGGCGATGGCCAGAGCCACACCGAACGGGGCCGTGGCGCCGGACGTCGCCAGCGCCGTCGGCGCTGCCGTCACCGTGACCGCGTACCACCCGATCACCGCTCCGGAGGCGTCGGTCACCGCGAGGCGGTGCGCGCCCGCCGGAGCATCCGTCGGAACGGTCACGGCGATCGTTCCCGCTGCCGAGACGGTTGCGGTGCCGAGGGCTCGCGGCGTCGAGAACAGCCGCCGATGTTGTAGCGGGCGATGTTGAGGTTGAGCCCCTTCTCGCCGAACACCTTGTCCAGGAGGTCCTGGCGAACCGCCTCCGGGTAGCCACCGGTGGCGTTCGCGAACCAGACCAGGCTGGTCCCCCACCCTTCGAAGGGCTCGGAGGCGTAGGCGGGGTTGGGGGTGATCGTCACCGTGGGAGGCGCGGATGCCGCTGCCGTCGCGATGTTGACGTCAACACGCGACGTGCGCGGCGCGGCGGCGCCCCCTCATCAGGCCACGCGTG
>NZ_MKRU01000111.1:0-33291 GCF_001897985.1 Microbacterium sp. 69-7
ATCAGCAGCGGCAACAGATAGGTGACCATCGGGCCGACGAGGCCGACGTAGGCCGCAAAGTTGCCCGCATCGCCGCTCGCCAGCGCCGTCATCGCGCCGTTCCAGCCGATGTCCGCCGCGTTTCCGCCGCCACCGATGATCTCCGCGACGGGAGACCAGTGCCACCCGAACGGGCTCTCCGCGCCGAAGAAGCCCTTCGTGATGAAGAGCATCGTGATGAAGCCCCAGGCGATAAAGGCCGCGATGTTCGGCATGATCATGCCGGACAGGAAGGTGCCGAACCTCTGCACGCCGACGCGTGCGCGGTTCACCCCCGTCGATGTCGTGGACGCCGTTGTCATTGTCTTCGTTCCCTTCGAATGTGCCGCGCCGTCAGCCGGCGAGGTTCTCAGCGGCGGCCTGAGCCGCCGATCGTGCGGATGCCGCGTCATCGGCGGCAAGAGCGGCCGCGGCGATGCGCTCGGCATCCTCGCGGGTGTACTGCAGAAGCGAGGCGCGCACGTCCGCGAGGGCCGTGGGAGCCATCGACAGCGTCGTCGCGCCGAGGCCCACGAGCACGACGGCCAGCAGCGGGTCGGCGGCGGCCTCGCCGCAGATGCCGACCGGCTTGCCGTTGGCCTTGCCGCCGGAGGCGGTCATCTTGATCAGCTCCAGGACCGCGGGATGCCACGGGTCCTGATACGACGCGACCGAGCCGAGCAGACGGTCGGCGGCGAGCGTGTACTGCGTGAGGTCGTTCGTGCCGATCGAGGCGAAGTCCGCGATCTGGAGGATGCGCTTCGCCTGGATCGCGGACGAGGGGACCTCGACCATGACGCCGGCGGTCTTGATGCCGTACTCCTTCGCGAGCGTCACGAAGTAGTCCGCTTCCTCGACGGTGGCGACCATCGGCGCCATGACCCAGAGGTCGGCCTCGGTCGCGGCGTCCGCGTTCGCGAGCGCGGTGAGCTGCTCGCGCAGGATGTCCTCGCTGGCGCGGAGGGCGCGCAGGCCCCGAAGGCCCAGGGCGGGGTTGTCTTCGTGCGCGTCGTTGAGGAAGGCGAGGGGCTTGTCCGCCCCGGCGTCGAGAGCGCGGACGACGACCTTCTTGCCGGGGAACGCCTTCAGCAGCTCGGTGTACGACGCGGTCTGCTCGTCGACGGTCGGTGCCTGCGTGGCCGACAGGAAGAGGAACTCGGTGCGGAAGAGTCCGACGCCCTCGGCGCCCAGCTCGACCGCCTCGGCGGCGCCGCCCGGCTTGCCGAGGTTGGCCAGCAGCGGCACGGCGGAGCCGTCCTTCAGTGCACCCGGGGTGAGCGGGGCGGATGCCGCGGCGGCACGGTCGGCGGCGCGGTTGTGGGCCTGGGCGAGCTCGTCCTCGGTGGGGTCGACGGTCACGACACCCTTCGCGGCATCCACGATGACCGTCTGCCCGTCGGTGAGGTCCTTCGCGGCGGCGGCGCCGACGATGGCGACGATGGACTTCTCGCGCGCCAGGATCGCGGTGTGCGAGGTCGGCCCGCCGTCGGTCGTGATGAGCGCGAGCACCTGGTCGAGGTCGAGCAGGGCGGTGTCGGCGGGGGCGAGGTCCTTCGCGACGAGCACGAACGGGTGACCGGGGTCGGGCACGCCCGGGGCGGGCAGGCCGCGCAGGCGTGCGATGACGCGCTGGGCGACGTCGTCGAGGTCGGCGGCGCGCTCCCCGAGATAGCCGCCCATCGCGGCCAGGGTGTCGCGGAAACTCGCGAACGCCTCGTGTACGGCATACTCGCCGGTCTTGCCGGCGTTCACGCGCGTGGAGACCTCGGTGTCGAGTGTGGGGTCCTCGGCCATCATCGCCTGGGCCTCCAGGACGTCGCGGGCGAGACCTCCGGCCTTCGAGCCGCGCTCCTCGAGCTCACGGGCGACGGCGGAGACCGCCGCGCGCACGCGGGCCAGCTCCTCGTCGGGCGTCAGCGTGCTGGGTACGTCCGAGGGGGCGGGCAGCGGGTCGGCCATACGGGCCACGGGACCCTGGGCGACGCCCAGTCCGATACCCACTCCACGCAGTTCACTCATCTTCGGGTCTCTCTTTCGGTTCAGTTGTCGTCGTGGTCGGTCGTGAGCAGCTCGGCGAGTACGTCGAGCACGGCGTTGGCGTTCTCGCCTTCCGCGGTGAGGGTGACGTAGTCGCCCTTCTCCGCTCCGAGGGAGATGACGCCCAGGATGCTGGCGGCGTTGACCGGTGCACCCGCGCCTTTGGAGATCGTGACCTCCAGGCCGGAGTCCTTCACGCCCTGGGCGAAGAGCTTCGCGGGGCGGGCGTGCAATCCGTTGGACGATCCGATGCGGATCGTGCGGGACACAGAGCTCATGCGGGGTTCCTCTCCGTCGAAGCGGGCATGTCGGGGTCTGTCCTCAGGGTCTCGTCGATCAGCGCGAGGGTGCGCGTGCCGTGGAGATCGCTGTAGATGTCGGGCGGAAGGAGGATCACGCGTACGAGACGCGGCGCCGCTTCGCGACGGATGCGATCCAGGCTGCTCTGCAGGTGGGGACCCACGAGCACCACGTCTGCGGCATCGATGTCGATCGGGAGCGACTGCTCGGTGCCGGCGACGGCACTGAGCTCACGCTCGGCCGCCTGCGCCGCGTGACGAACACGCTGCGCGACGAACGTGCTCGACGCTCCCGCGCCGCACACAACGAGGATCCTCATCGATCCGCCTCCTTCTCCGCCATTCTTGTGAAAGCGCTGGGAGGCGACAACCACACCTGTTTCCGCGGGGGCGGAAACACCCCGCGATGGGCGTGGTTGACTGGTGGATATGAGCAGAGCGCGCCAGGACCGGGTCATCGCTCTGCTCGCGCGCGAGGATGACTGGCTTACGGCCGCCGAGCTCGCCGACATCGTCGGAGTGACGCCGCGCAGCATCCGCAGCTACGTCACCGCGCTCAACGCCCGCGTGCCGCGGGGCGTCGTCGTGGAGTCCGGTCCGCTCGGGTATCGCGCGGGTGCGGATGCGCCCGCAGCGCTGCGCGCCGGAGCGGATGCCGCGACACCGCGGGAGCGCGTGCACCGGCTCGTGCGTCGACTGCTGTCGGGCCGCGAGGGCATCGACGTCTTCGAGACCGCCGAGGACTTCCACGTCAGTCCGGCGACCCTCGAGGGAGACCTGGGCCGGGTCCGTGCGCTGCTGGGCGACACCGAGCTCACGCTGGAGCGCAGCGGATCGCGCGCGCGGCTGAAGGGCACGGAGATGGCACAGCGTCGCCTGCTGAGCCGGCTTGCCCACGACGAGACGGACGACGGCGCGTTCGACCTCGATGCCCTCCGGCGCAGCCTCGGCGCGGGATCGATCGGCGAAGCGGTCTTCGGCCCGTTCAAAGCCGATCTCGTTTCGGGTCTGCGCGAGCTCGGCTACTTCGTCAACGAGTTCGGTATCGGCGATGTGATGATGCACGTCGCCATCACCGCCGACCGCGTCGCCCACGACCGTGCGCTGGAGACGACGGCGCTGGAGAGCACGACGCCCGCTCAGGAGCAGGTGGGGACGCTGCTGGACACGCTCTGTGAGCGCCATCTGGGGGTTCGCCTGGGGGCGGGCGACCGGCGCCACCTCTCCGCGCTCGTCCTCGGCCGCGTCGTCGCGCCCGGTCCCGGTGAGGCCGCGTCGGTGACACGAGCGGGTCTGCAGCCCGAGGTCGAGGCGGCGGTGCGCGACGTCGTGCACCGTGCGGCATCCGAGTTCCTCGTCGATATCGAGCACGAGGATTTCGTGCTGCGTCTCGCCCTCCACGTGCAGAACCTGCGGCTGCGCGCACAGGAGCAGGCGTGGTCGCGCAACCCCCTCACCCGCTCGCTGAAGGCGACCTACCCGATGATCTTCGAGGTCGCGGTGTTCATCGCCGACGGGCTGCGGGGGCTTCTCGGCATCCCGCTCCTGGACGACGAGATCGCCTACATCGCGATGCACGTCGGCGGCCAGCTGGAACGGAGCCGTCACGCCGGCACGGTGTTGACCGCGACGATCGTGTGCCCCGGGTACTACGAACTGCATGAACTGCTGCGATCGAGCGTGGACCGCTCGCTCGGACAGGCGGTCGACGTCGTCGGCGTCGACACACGGGCCGACCCCGACTGGCGGGCGATCGAGACCGATCTGATCCTCACGACGATCGACCCGCCCTTCACCGGTGACGGCATCGTGCGCATCCAGCCCTTCCTCACGGAGAGCGACATCGAGCGGGTGCAGGCGGCGGCCGGACGCGTGCGCCGTGCGCGCCGCTTGGCGCGACTGCGCGATGAGCTCGGCCGCTACTTCTCCGCCGACGCCTTCATCGGGCGCGTTGCCGCGGATGCCGACGAGGAGAGCGTCATCCGCGACCTCGGAGCCCGACTCGTCGCGCTGGGCGTCATCGATGAGGGGTACGTCCAGCGCACGCTCGAGCGCGAACGGCTGTCATCGACCGCCTTCACCGACGCGCTCGCGGTGCCCCACGCGATCGGGATGACCGCGGCGCGCACGGCGATCGCCGTGGGCATCGCCGACCCGTCCATGGCCTGGGGCGAAGGGCGCGTGCAGGTGATCGCGATGGTGGCCTTCTCCGAGAGCGATCGCGAAGCGTTCCAGACGGTGTTCGAGCAGCTGGTCGAAGTGTTCAGCGAACGCGACAGCGTGCAGCGGATCGTCCGCCGCGGCACGTCTTTCGGACCCTTCCTCGACGAACTCGTGGCCGTCGTCGACGGCTGAGGCAACCGGAGCCACGCCGCACACGGTATCCGCTCAGCGCAGCCGGGCCCGCAGGCCCTGCTTCACCGTCGGCCACTCGTGCGGGAGGATCGAGTACACGACGGTGTCGCGCAGCGTGCCGTCGGGGCCGACCCGATGGTTGCGGAGCACGCCGTCCTGCTTTGCGCCGAGGCGCTCGATCGCGGCCCGCGACTGACGGTTGTGCCAGTGCGTGCAGAACTGCACCGCGATCACGTGGCACTGCTCGAACGCGTGCCCCAGCAGCAGGAGCTTGGCGGCCGTGTTCACACCGGTGCGCTGCACCGTCGGCGACAACCACGTGTAGCCGATCTCCACCCGCGGACTGTCCAGGTCGATGGTGCAGAACGTCGTCATCCCCACGGCCACGCCGCCGACCACGACGGCGAACGGGTTCATGCGCCCGCCGTCGCGTTCGGCGAGCCGGTGGATGATGTCTGCGCTCGCGTCTGACGGAACCGAGGTGTACCAGGCGTACTGCAGCCCCTCGCGGGCACGTTGCAGCTCGCCGGCGTGGTCCGCCCGCAGCGGCTCCAGCCGCACATGCTCGTTCTCGAGGACGACAGGATCGGTCAGCAGCACGCCCCCACCCTATCCGCGTGCTCTTTCCCCTTCCCCGAGCCGCCATCATGCGACCGAGCCGCCACGATTCGCCGCGCAGCTTCGTGGCGGCTCGGTCGAAACGTGGCGACTCGGCGGGGTGAGAGGCGAGGGGGGTCAGAGGAGGAGGGTGCGGGTGGCGGCATCCAGGGCGGCGAGCCGTTCCTGCGCGTCTGCGGCCGATGAGCCGCGCACGTCCAGGTACGCCTTGAGCTTGGGCTCGGTGCCGCTCGGGCGCACGATCAGACGCGACCCGTCCTCCAGCCACAGCCGCAGGACGTCGCTGGCCGGCACGCCGCCGGCGCCGGTGAGAAGGTCGTCGATGCCGGTCACCGCGACCGCGCCCACCCGAGCGGGCGGAGCCTGGCGGAGCGCCGACATGATGCGCCCGATCACCGACAGGTCGTCGACGCGCAGCGAGACCTGACCCGATGCGAAGAAGCCGAACGTCTCCTGGAACCCCCGCAGCAGATCGGCGAGGCTCTCACCGCGCTCACGCGCGTCGGCGATCATTCCGAGAATCGCCACGGCGGCGGAGATGCCGTCCTTGTCGCGCACCGTCTCCGGGTTGACCAGGTACCCGAGGGCCTCCTCGAAGCCGTACAGGATGCCGGGCGCGCGCGAGATCCACTTGAAGCCCGTCAGCGTCGCGTGGAAGTCGAGCCCGTAGTGCTCGGCGACAGTCTGCAGGCCCGGGGAGGACACCAACGAGCAGGCCAGCGACCCCGTCTCACCCCGTTCTCCGGCCCGCGCCGCGGCACGCCAGCCCAGTAGCAGCCCGATCTCGTTTCCGGTCAGGCGGCGCCAGCCGCCGGGGGCGGTCTCATCTGGCAGGGCGACGGCCAGTCGATCGGCGTCGGGGTCGTTGGCGATCACGAAGTCGGCACCGACCGCGCGAGCCGTCTCGAACGCGAGATCCATCGCCCCCGGCTCCTCCGGATTGGGGAAGGCCACGGTCGGGAAGCGTCCGTCGGGCGCGATCTGCGCCTCCACGACGCGGGGTCGGGGGTAGCCGGCGAGGTCGAGGATCGCGTGCAGGGTCTCGGAGCCCACGCCGTGCATGGCTGTGTACACCCAGTTCATGCCGGCCGCGCCCGCGGTGGCGGGGGCGACGGCCGCGGTAGCGGCGACGTAGGCGGAGATCAAGGACTCGTCGGCGATCTCGTACGCGGCGCGAGCGAGATCCGGAACGAGCGAGGTTGCCGCGACGCGGTCGATGTGCGCCGCGATCTCGGCGTCGGCGGGGGAGACGATCTGCGACCCGGCATCGGCGCCGCCGAGGTACACCTTGTAGCCGTTGTCGTCCGGCGGGTTGTGCGACGCCGTCACCATGACGCCAGCGGCGGCGTCGAGATGGCGCACCGCGAAGGCCAACACCGGGGTGGGGAGCATCCGCGGAAGCAGCACCGCGCGCAGGCCCGCGCCGGCGAACAGCTCCGCCGAGTCGCGGGCGAACACGTCCGAGTTGCGGCGGCCGTCGTAGCCGACGACCACGAGCGGCGTCGTTCCCGGCGCCGCCTTTTCACGCAGATAGGCGGCGAAGCCCGCGGCGGCCTGAGACACCAGCACCCGGTTCATGCGGTTGCTGCCCGCTCCGAGGCGTCCGCGCAGACCCGCGGTGCCGAACTGCAGGCGGGCGCCGAAACGGTCGGCGAGCTCGGCGGATGCCGCCTCATCGCCGTCCGCTGCGGCATCCACGATGGCGGTCAGCTCCGCGCGTGTCAGCTCATCGGGATCCTGCGCGAGCCAGGCGCGCGCCGCATCGAGCATCGTCCCGGCGGCATCCGCGCCGCTCACAGCTGTCCGATCACGCGGGCCAGCAGTGCGGAGATCACGGGCTCGGCGGCCTGGCCGGCCTCGATCACCTCGGCGTGACTGAGCGGGCTCTTCTGGATGCCGGCGGCGAGGTTGGTGATGAGGGAGAAGCCGAGCACCTCCATCCCGGCCTGGCGGGCGGCGATCGCCTCGAGTGCCGTCGACATGCCGACGATGTGGCCGCCGATCGCCTTGGCCATCTGCACCTCCGCCGGGGTCTCGTAGTGGGGGCCGCGGAACTGGCAGTACACCCCTTCGTCGAGCGTCGGATCGACCGTGCGGGCGAGCTCGCGCAGACGCGAGGAGTACAGGTCGGTGAGGTCGATGAACGTCGCGCCCTCCAGCGGCGAATCGGCCGTCAGGTTGATGTGGTCGCTGATGAGCACGGGGGTTCCCGGCGTCCACGTCTCCTTGATGCCGCCGGCGCCGTTGGTGAGCACCATCGTCGAGGCCCCCGTGGCGGCGGCCGTGCGCACGCTGTGGACGACCCGGCGCACACCGTGTCCCTCGTAGTAGTGCGTGCGGGCGCCGATCACGAGCACGCGCTTTCCCTCGGGGGTGACGATGCTGCGGATTGAGCCGACATGGCCGGCCAGCGCGGGCGCGCTGAAGCCGGTGACCTCGGTCGCGGGAATGGTCGCGGTCGTCTCGCCGACGAGGTCGGCGGCCTTGCCCCAGCCGCTGCCGAGCGTGAGGGCGATGTCGTGCCGTTCGACGCCGGTCAGGCGTGCGATATCGGCGGCGGCGCGCGCGGCCATCTCGAACGGGTCGGCGGAGGGGTCGTCGAGCGGATGGGTGTTCATGTCGGACATGCTCCCACTCTAGGAACCGCGGCCTCGGCGGGCCACTCGCGGCGCGTGAGTCCGTGTGCGTGGACGGCGGCACGAGTGGCGGCGGGGGCCTGAGAGAATGGAGCAATGTCCTCGAGCTTCGTGAACACCCAGTCGGTCGCCGTCCTCGGGGGCGGTCCCGGAGGCTATGAAGCGGCGCTCGCGGCGGCACAGCTCGGCGCGGACGTCACCCTCGTGGAGCGTGCGGGCGTGGGCGGCGCGGCTGTGATCACCGATGTCGTCCCCTCCAAGAGCCTTATTGCGACGGCGGATGCTGCGGTCGCCATCTCGGAGGCCTCCGACCTCGGCGTGCAGTTCTTCGCGAAGGGGGAGAGCGGTGTCGCGCTCAAGCCCGAGGTCGCGATCAACCTCGCCGCGGTCAACAAGCGCCTGCTCTCGCTCGCTCGCCAGCAGTCCGATGACATGCGCGCGCAGCTGGTCGATGCCGGTGTGCGCATCATCTCCGGACACGGGCGTCTGGACGGCCATCACGCGATCGTCGTGGCCACCGGCCCCGGCGGAACCGATTTCGATCGCGTGGAGGCCGACACCCTGGTCGTCGCGGTCGGCGCCTCGCCCCGCGAGCTGCCCACCGCCCGCCCCGACGGAGAGCGGATCCTCACGTGGACGCAGCTCTACGACATGAAGGCGCTTCCCGAGCACCTCATCGTCGTCGGCTCCGGCGTCACCGGTGCCGAGTTCGCCTCTGCCTACATGAACCTGGGCGCCAAGGTGACGCTCATCTCCAGCCGCGATCAGGTGCTCCCGGGCGAGGACGCCGACGCCGCCGCGGTCCTTGAGAAGGTCTTCACCCGGGGCGGCATGACGGTGATGTCGAAGTCGCGCGCCGAGGGGGTCGAGCGCACCGCCGACGGTGTCGTCGTCTCGCTCTCGGACGGCCGTACGGTCGAGGGCAGCCACTGCCTGCTCGCCGTCGGCTCGATCCCGAACACCTCGGGTATCGGACTCGAGGATGCCGGCGTGCAGCTGACCGCGTCGGGTCACATCCGCGTCAATCGCGTCGCCCGCACCTCGGTGCCGAACATCTACGCCGCCGGCGACTGCACGACCTTCGTTCCGCTGGCCTCAGTGGCCGCCATGCAGGGGCGCACCGCGATCTTCCACGCGCTCGGCGACACCGTCATCCCGCTGGAGCGTCGCCGCATCACCGCGAACATCTTCACGGCGCCCGAGATCGCCACCGTCGGCCGTCAGGAGAAGGACCTCGAGACGGGCGCCATCAACGGCTATGTCTACAAGCTGCCCCTCGCGGCGAACGCCCGCGCGAAGATGATGGGCATCACCGACGGCTTCGTCAAGATCATCGCGCGCGAGGGCAGCGGCACCGTCATCGGTGGCGTGATCGTCGCCCCGCGTGCCTCCGAGCTCATCTACCCGATCGCGATCGCCGTCGAGCGTCGGCTGACCGTGGATCAGGTCTCGCGCGTGTTCGCCGTCTTCCCCTCGCTCAGCGCGTCGATCACGGACGCGACCCGCGCGATGCACCTCGTCAACCGCGACGACGACTTCTTCGGCTGAGCGCTCTCGCCGCCGGCTCGCGCGTGCGCGCGCCTCTTACCGCTGGAGCTGCGCGGTCCAAACACCTTCGCCGTCCGACGAGGTTGCCGAGACGGTGAACGAGGTGAGGTTCTGCATCGCGGTGGGAATGGCGATGGGGGTGCGCAGGGCGCCGTTCTGACAGACGATGTCCTGCTGCGTCCCCACGGTCGAGCTTCCCGCGACGTAGGTGAGCGCGAACTCGGCGCGCGCGGCGCCGATGCAGCGCAGCTCCACGGCGCGAAACGCCGTCGCGGGGGAGAACTCGAGAGTGACGCCGCCCGCGGCGGAGGCTGTGATCGGGGCGCTCGCGGCCGTGTTCGGGGTCGTGCCCACGATCGCGGTCGACCATGCGGTCCACGCCGCGCGGTCGGCATCCGACGGGCCGGTGCTGCATCCGGCCAGGGTGAGAGCCAGGAGGCAGGCCGCGCCCGTCGCCAGGATCGGACGTGAGCGGGCCGGACGCGTGATCAGGAGATCGTGAGCAGCTGGTGGCCGGCAGAGACGGTCGTGCCCGGGTCGGCGTTGATGGCGCCCACGACACCGTCCTTGTGGGCGGGGATGGGCTGCTCCATCTTCATGGCCTCCAGGACGACGACCAGGTCGCCCTTGACCACCGACTGGCCTTCTTCGACGGCGACCTTGACCACGGTGGCCTGCATCGGCGACTTGACCGCGTCGCCGGACGCACCGGCGACCGCCGAGGGTGCGTGCGAGCGGCGCGAGGGCGGCGCCGCCACGGGGCGACCGATCTTGGCCGGGGCCGCCGCGATGCGGTCCGGCAGGCTCACCTCGAGGCGCTTGCCCGACACCTCGACGACAACGGTATGGCGCGGCTCGGCGCCGGCCGGGGCTTCGGCTTCGCCGTCCCACGGCGCGATGTCGTTGACGAACTCGGTCTCGATCCAGCGCGTGAACACGCCGAAGTGACCGTCTTCCGCGGTGAACGCAGGGTCGCGAACGACCTTGCGGTGGAAGGGCAGCACGGTCGGCATGCCCGCGACCTCGAACTCGTCGAGGGCGCGACGCGAGCGCTCCAGCGCCTCGGCGCGATCGCGGCCGGTGACGATGAGCTTGCCCAGCAGTGAGTCGAACGCGCCGGAGACGCTGTCGCCCGCGGTGACACCGGAGTCCAGGCGGATGCCGGGGCCGCCGAACGTCTTGAACTGGTGGATGCGTCCGGGTTGGGGAAGGAACCCGCGGCCCGGGTCTTCGCCGTTGATGCGGAACTCGATCGAGTGGCCGAGCGGCTCGGGGTCGTCGTAGTCGAGGCTGCCGCCCTCGGCGAGACGGAACTGCTCGCGCCCCAGGTCGATGCCGGTGACCTCCTCGGAGACGGGGTGCTCGACCTGCAGGCGGGTGTTCACTTCGAGGAACGAGATCGTGCCGTCGGCGCCGATGAGGAACTCGCACGTGCCCGCCCCGACGTACCCGACCTCGCGGAGGATCGCCTTCGACGATGCGTAGAGCGTCTCCTTCTGCGCATCGGTCAAAAACGGCGCGGGCGCCTCCTCGACGAGCTTCTGATGGCGTCGCTGCAGCGAGCAGTCGCGCGTCGACACGACGACGACGTTGCCCTCGGCATCCGCGAGGCACTGCGTCTCGACGTGGCGCGGCTTGTCGAGGTACTTCTCCACGAAGCACTCGCCGCGACCGAAGGCCGCGACCGCCTCGCGGGTGGCCGACTCGAACAGCTCGGCGACCTCGTCGAGCTCGCGGGCGACCTTGAGACCGCGTCCGCCGCCGCCGTAGGCGGCCTTGATCGCGATGGGAAGGCCCACCTGCTCGGCGAAGGCGACGACCTCATCGGCCCCGGCGACCGGCCCCGGGGTGCCCGGGGCCAGGGGAGCGCCCACCTTCTCGGCGACGTGGCGGGCCGTGACCTTGTCGCCCAGAGCCTCGATCGCCTCGGGCGACGGGCCGATCCAGATCATGCCGGCGGCGGTGACGGCGCGAGCGAACTCCGCATTCTCCGCGAGAAAGCCGTAACCGGGGTGCACCGCGTCGGCGCCGGAGCGGCGGGCGACCGAGAGGATCTTCTCGATCGACAGGTAGGTGTCGGCGCTCGTGGCGCCCTCGAGCGCGTACGCCTCGTCGGCGAGCTTGGCGTGCATGGCGTCGCGGTCCTGGTCGGCGTAGACCGCCACCGACGCCTTCCCCGAGTCGCGGGCGGCGCGGATCACTCGGACCGCGATCTCTCCGCGGTTCGCGACGAGCACTTTCGTGATCTGCGGGCGCGGGGACGTCAGGTCCAGTGAGCGTGGCATGGATGCCAGCCTACCCACGGGAGAGCATGCTCCTTTGGATCACCCGCACAAGATCGTCGGCGATTCGTGTGTGAGAGCCTACGAAGACGCGCCGTCGTCCGGCGCGCTGCCCGATCGGGAGGGGGCCGACCTCCACAGATCGGTCCAGGCGATGCCGAGCGCGTTGCACAGGCGGCGCACCGTCGACAGCGACATGCCCACCACCGTGGACGGATCGCCGTCGACGCGCTCGATGAAGGGCCCGCCCAGGCTGTCCACCGTGAACGCTCCGGCCACCTGCAACGGCTCGCCGGTCGCGACATACGCGGCGATCTCGGCATCCGAGATGTCCGAGACGAACGTGACCGCGGCGGCGGCCACGGCGTGCTCTTCGCGCGCCGGCTGTCCGGGGCGGACCCGGATGACGCTGTGGCCGGAGTGCAGCACGCCCGTCTTGCCTCGCATCTGCTCCCACCGCGCCACGGCAATCTCGGGTCGCAGCGGCTTGCCGAGCACCTGACCGTCGATCTCGAACATGGAGTCGCCGCCGACGACGACTCCGTCGAAGTCGGGCAGATCGCGCACGAGGGAGACCGCGACGTCGGCGGCTTTGCGTCGCGCGAGCAGCAGAACGTGCTCGTCAGGAGGCAGGATGCGCGCCTCCCGCTCCTGCACCTCGTCGATGACGGCCTCCTCGTCGACGTCAGGCGCACGCAGCAGCGGCTCGATGCCCGCCTGGCGCATGAGCATGAGGCGGGCGGGCGAAGTGGAGGCGAGGCACACGCGCATGCCGTCCAGCGTACGGTCCGTCGCGTGCGGGGTCGGCGATCCGTGACAGCATCGAAGGATGAACCCCGGAGACCTCCTCGACCTCGACATCACCGATGTGGCCCATGGTGGCGTGTTCATCGCACGTCATGAGGGGCGGGTCGTGTTCGTCTCCGATGCGGTTCCCGGGGAACGCGTCCGGGTGCGGCTGACCGAGACCGCGAAGTCGTCGTTCTGGCGCGGCGCCGTCGTCGAGGTGCTCGATGCCTCGCCGCATCGGCGTTCGCACGTCTGGGCGGCCGCCGATGTCCAGATCGACCCCGATCGGCGCCCCGGCGGGGCGGACTTCGGCCATATCGCGCTGGCGTACCAGCGCGAGCTGAAGCTCCAGGTGCTGCGTGACGCCCTCGAGCGCTTCGGCGGTCTCGAGCTCCCGTCGGTGGCCATTCGCGGTGCGCGTCCTCTCCTCTCGGAGCAGGGAGAGGTCGTCGCCGAGGAGTCCGCCGACGCGACCGGTTGGCGAACACGCGTGAGCCTCCACGTCGACGGCGACGGTCGGGTCGGCCCGTACGCGGCCCGCAGCCACCGCGTGATCGAGGTGGAGGAGCTGCCTCTCGCTACGGCCGAGATCCAGCGCGCGGCGCGTGCGCTGTCGGCTCCCTCAGGCCGGGTCGATCTCGTCCAGCCCGCCGACGGCCGTGTGCGCATCGTGCCCCGCCCCGAGGCCTCGACCCCCGTGCGGGCCGGATCGGGCCGCCGTGGCGGCGGTCCGCGGCGCGGCACGCCGCCACGTGCGGGAGGGGATGCCGCGGCGCACGAGATCATCACCGAGGACGTGGACGGGCGTTCGTTCCGGCTCGACGCGGGTGGGTTCTGGCAGGTGCACCGCCTCGCCGCGCACACCCTGACCCGCACCGTGGCCGATCTGCTCGCCGACGCCGACGGCGTCGATCCCGAGGCGCAGCACCTCGACCTGTACGGCGGTGTCGGCCTGTTCGCCGCGACCCTCGGCACCCTCGGGGGCCCCGCCACCCGCATCACCACGGTCGAATCCGACCCGCGGGCGACCGAGCATGCGGGGGAGAACCTCGCCGACTGGGTGGGAGCGCGCGCCGAGACCGCCCGCGCCGATCGGTTCCTCGCGCGGTTGCACGCCCAGGCGAGCGCGGCGGAGCGCGGGCGCCTCGGTCGCGGCGTCACGCTGCTCGACCCACCGCGCGCCGGCGCGGGGCGGGAGGTCGTCGACGCGGTCGCGGCGCTCGCACCGGCATCCGTCGTCTATGTGGCGTGCGATCCGGTGGCGCTGGCCCGGGATGTCGGAGCGTTCCGGGAACGCGGGTATGGCGTCCGCCGCATCGAGGCTTTCGACCTGTTTCCGCACTCGCACCACGTGGAAGCCGTGGCGCTCCTGCAGCGCGAACCGTGACGCCGGGGGCCGCCCGAACCTCACTCCTTCGTCGGATGTGGGCCTTCGAGTGGCCTCGTTAGGCTGAAGACATGACCCGCGTCGCCCTCATCGATGACCACGAGTCCGTGCGCCTCGGGCTCGAGGCGGCGTGCGCGCGTGCCATGACCAAAGAGGTCGTCTTCTCCGGCAGTAGCGTGAGGGCCTATCTCGAGTGGCGTCAGCGATCGGGAGCGGCGCCGGTCGACATCGTCGTGCTCGACCTCACGCTCGGCGACGGCACGACGGTCACCGAGAATGTCACCAGCATCATCGCCGACGGGTCGCCGGTGCTCATCCACAGCGTCGCCGATCGCCCCGGCGCGGTGCGGGAGGCGCTGGCGGCCGGAGCCGCCGGTGTGATCAGCAAGGCGTCTCGCATCGATGACGTCCTCGCCGCCATCCGCACCGTGGCCCGCGGAGACGCCCTGGACAACGTCGAGTGGGCAAGTGCCGTCGACGGTGACCGTGCGTTCGCCGACGCGCAGCTGTCCAACCGTGAACGCGATGTCCTCCGACTGTATGCCGCGGGCCTGCCGTTGAAGGCCGTCGCCGACCGGCTCGGCATCGCCTACTCCACGGCGAAGGAGAACATCACGCGCGTGCGTACGAAGTACGTCGAGGTCGGCCGCCCCGCCCCCACGAAGGTCGATCTGCTCCGCCGGGCGATGGAGGATGGTCTCATGCCCGGCCACGCCGGAGCGACCCGCGGTGACGACTGAGCCCCTGCCGATCGCCGTCGACCCGGCGGTTCGCCGTCCCCTCGGCGACATCGCCGCGGGTGCGGAGCGGTTCACACAAGCGAGGGTGGAGCGGATCATCCGCATCGTCGTCGCCCTGGGGTGCGCGGTGCTGGGCACGCAGGCCTTTCTCAATGCGCTGGGCTCGCGGCAGGAGGCACCGCCCGCGCACCTGCCGCTTCTGCTTGTCGTCTTCATTCCGCTCGCCATGATGGTCGCGGCATCCGTCGCCGGCGTGGGGGTGCGCACGGTCGCCGGGATCTTCGCGGTCGTCTTCCCGATCGTCCTGCTCTGCTGGCCCCTCGTCACCTACGCTCGTGCGGATGCCGCGGACGGTGCGCCCTGGATCTGGTATCTGCTCAACGTGGGCACCTCCGCGGCGGTGCTCGCCTTCGGCCTTCCGCTGCAGATCGCGTGGGCGGCCCTGATCCCGATCCTGTATGCGATCTCCCGGCTGGCCCAGCTCGGCGGGCCGTCCTCTGACGCCGTCGACGTCGCACGCGACACGGTGTTCGCCGCGATCCTGGCAGCCGTGGTGATCACCCTGGGACGTCTGTTGCGTGGCGTGGCGGTGGGTATCGATCAGGCGCGCAGCGACGCTGTCGCCTCCTACGCCGTCGCCGCCGCCAACAACGCCGCCGAGACCGAGCGGGTCGCTGTCGCCGCGCTCATGCACGACAGCGTGCTGGCGGCGTTGATCGCGGCCGAGCGAGCGCGCACCCCGCGGGAGGAAGCACTGGCGACCGCGATGGCGCGCGAGGCGCTGACCCGGCTCGCCAACACCGATCAGGACGCCGGGGAGGGGCCCGACGAGCCGGTCGCTGTGACGGCGATCGCCGCAGCCCTCGAGAGAGTCGTCGCCGATCTGGACGCGAATGCGGCTGTCGCGGCCGATATCGATGCGGCTGCCCCGACCGTTCCGGGGCGCGTCGCGCGCGCCGTCGTGCTCGCCGCCACTCAGGCGGTGTCCAACGCCATCGTCCACGCGCACGGCGAAGGCCTGCGCGTGGGGTTACGGGCCGACAGGCAGCGTCTGCGGGTTCAGGTGATCGATCGGGGCCCCGGCTTCGATCCAGCGGGCATCCCCGATGATCGTCTGGGCATCCGCGGTTCGATCGTCGCGCGCGTGGCGGCTGTGGGCGGCCGTGCGCGCGTGCGGACGGGGACGGGTGGGACGCTCGTGGTGCTCGACTGGGAGTTCCCCCGATGAATTTCCGCGTGCATGCCACCCTGTCGGCGTTGGCGATCGCGTTCACGACCTATCTCGCGATCGGCGGTCTCGTCTGGACGGCCGCGGCGCAGATGCCGCTGGTCGTGGTCAGCGCGGGGGCGTTGTATCTGGCGACGACGTGGATCTGCGTCTTCTGGAGCTCCGGCGCCCTGCCGACGCGGCGCGATCCCATCACCGGCGACCTCGGGCGCAGTCCGGTACTGCCCGCCGGGGCCGCGGTGCTCGCGCTCGCCGCGGCGGTGCTGGTGCCCAACGCGACGTGGCTCGCCGTCGAACCCGAGGCGCGTGGCGCGGATGCCGGCACCTGGAGCCTGGGAGCCATCGGTGCGCTGCTGACGATCGTGATGGTGCGCCGCCGCCCGTGGGTCGCGTGGAGCGGGGTCGTCATCCTCGCCGCTGAAGCGGCCTTCTGGATCGGCCCGGCCGCCGCGCTGGCGCTCGGTGTGGTCGGCGCGGTGCTCTGGGTGGGGGTGGCTCAGTTGCTGACGTGGCTCGTCGATCGGGCCGCGCGCGACACCGCGGAGCTCGCCGCGCTCCAGCGAGCCGCGTCGGAGTGGCTCGCAAGCCAAGAGGGTATCCGGCGCGAACGTCGCACGCAGGTGCAGCGTGCCCTCGCCCTGGCCGGGCCGGTGCTCACCCGCACGATCGAGGCGTCGGGGAGGCTGAGCGAGGGCGAGCGTCACGCGGCGCGCATCGCCGAGGAGGCGCTGCGCGACGAACTGCGCGGCTCGGCTCTGCTCGACGCGGATGTGCGTGCGGCGCTCGCGGCGGCGCGGGAACGCGGGACGACGGTGTCCGTGCTCGACGAAGGGGGCCTCGACGGCCTCTCGCCGGCGGAGCGGGCGGCGGTTCGATCGCGGCTGGCGGCTGTCCTGGCGGAGGCTGACTCCGACCGCGTCTACGTGCGAGCCGCCACCCACGACGACGTCGCCGTCACCGTCGTCGGTCGCTCGGCGGCCGACGATGACGGCGAGGACGAGGTCGATCTGTGGAGCGAGATTCCGCGACGGCCATGAATGCGCGCGGGCGGAAGATCCGCCCCGGCCGTGGGACGAGACCGTTGGAAGAAGAGGAGGCGAGGGGCGGCGAAGCCGCCCGCCCCTCGCCATGCGAGTGGTTACCCGAAAACCGACTCGCGAAGGGCCGACCCACTCATGAAGCAGATCGGCCGAACGCAGAAGCGTTCCAGCGATATCGATTCTTCCCGGTGGAAGAAGCTGTGTCTGTAGGTATTTTGGGGGACAAGCGACCGACCGTGGCTCAGCCCGCGAATCGTCCCCAGGCGACATCGCGACGCAGGGGTGCCCGGAGGCCGCGCGCCGAGACCTCCCAGGCCGACCGCAGCGGTGCGTCTTCGACGACCGCATCCGCGGCCTCGCGCTCGTAGGCCTCCGTGACGACGGCGATGACGGCGGCGAGCTCCTCCGCGGTGGGGTTTCCGCGACGGATGTCGATGTGCACGGCATCCGCGCCGGGCGGATCCGCCTCCGGCGCGGGCATCGCGGGCGTGCTCATAGCGGGATGTTACCGTGCTTCTTCGCGGGCAGGCTGGCCCGCTTCCCGCGCAGGGAGCGGAGCGCCTTCGCGACCGCGACGCGGGTCTGCGCGGGCTCGATGATGCCATCGAGCTCACCGCGCTCGGCCGCCAGGAAGGGTGACGCGACGTTGTAGGTGTACTCGTTCGCGAGGCGCTGCCGCACGGCGGCGACGTCTTCTCCCGCCTCCTCGGCCTTGCGGATCTCGCCGCGGTAGAGGATGTTGACGGCGCCCTGTCCACCCATGACGGCGATCTCCGCCGTCGGCCAGGCGAGGTTGACGTCGGCGCCCAGCTGCTTGGAGCCCATGACGATGTACGCGCCGCCGTACGCCTTGCGCAGGATCACGGTGACCAACGGCACGGTCGCCTCGGCGTAGGCGTACAACAGCTTCGCACCGCGGCGGATCACGCCGGTCCACTCCTGGTCGGTGCCGGGAAGGTAGCCGGGCACGTCGACGAGGGTCAGGATCGGGATGGAGAACGCGTCGCAGAAGCGCACGAAGCGACTGGCCTTCTCGCCGGCTTCGATGTTGAGGGTGCCGGCCATCTGCGACGGCTGGTTCGCGATGATGCCGACCGTGCGGCCCTCGACGCGGCCGAGGCCGATGACGATGTTCGGCGCGAACAGCGGCTGCACCTCGAGGAAGTCGCCGCCGTCGACGATGTGCGAGATCACCTGGTGGATGTCGTACGGCTGGTTGGGGGAGTCGGGGACGACCGCGTTGAGGGTGCGGTCGGCGTCGGTGGTCTCCCACTCGAAACCGTTCTCGTAGACCGGGATCTCCGCCATGTTGTTGTCGGGCAGGAAGCCCACCATCGAGCGGACGTAGTCGATCGCGTCGTCCTCGTCCTCGGCGAGGTAGTGCGCGACTCCGGAGCGCGTGTTGTGGGTGTACGCGCCGCCGAGCTCCTCCATGCCGACGTCCTCGCCGGTGACCGTCTTGATGACGTCGGGACCGGTGACGAACATCTGACTGGTCTTGTCGACCATGACCACGAAGTCGGTGAGGGCGGGGGAGTACACGGCGCCGCCGGCGGCAGGCCCCATGATGATCGAGATCTGCGGGATCACACCGGAGGCGGCGGTGTTGAGGCGGAAGATCTCGCCGTACTTGCCGAGAGCGACCACGCCCTCCTGGATGCGGGCGCCACCGGAGTCGAGGATGCCGATGATCGGCATGCCGCCGCGCAGGGCGTACTCCATGATCTTGATGATCTTGTCGCCGGCCACTTCGCCGAGCGATCCGCCGAACGTCGTGAAGTCCTGCGCGTAGACGGCGACGGTCCGGCCGTGGATCGTCCCGACACCGGTGACGACGGAGTCGCCGTAGGGGCGTGAGCGGTCCATGCCGAAGGCGGTCGTGCGGTGACGCACGTACTCGTCGAATTCGACGAACGTGCCGGGGTCGACGAGCAGTTCGATCCGCTCGCGCGCCGTCATCTTGCCCTTGGCGTGCTGCTTCTGCTGGGCGACGACCTCGGCGTCGACGACGGCCTCTTGGTAGCGGGCGCGCAGGTCGGCGATCTTGCCGGCGGTCGTGGAGAGATCGGGCTGCGCGGAATGCTCTGACTGCGCGGGGGCATCTGGCTGCGTTGGCACGTGTTCCACCCTAGCGACCGCGTCCCTGCGTCGGTTGGGGGACGCTCACAACGAGATCTCGAATCGGTTGTGGGATGCCGTACGCCGCCCCGCTGCCCTCGTGCGTGCTCCGCGCGTAGGGTGGCGCTATGTCGATTCCCACCGAGGGCTACCCCCTGACCGCCGCCGTCTCGCCGCGCGTGCACGTCATCGAGAGCGTCGATTCGACGAACGCGAAGCTCATCCGCGATGCGGAGGACGATCCGGACGGTCATCCGCACCTGTCGCTGCTGGTGACCCGAGACCAACGAGCTGGACGGGGGCGCCTCGATCGCACCTGGGTCACACCTCCGGGCTCTGCGGTCGCGATCTCGGTGGTGCTGCGCGTCGGCGCGGTCGCCGTGCACGATCGCGGCTGGATCCCCCTCGTCGCTGGTGCGGCCATGGTGGACGCGGTCGCGGCACAGCTGCCCGGACACACCGTGACCCTGAAGTGGCCGAACGACGTGCTCGTCGATGGCCGCAAGATCTGCGGCATCCTCGCCGAGGTCCTGCCCACCGATCCGCACACCGTCGTTCTCGGCGCCGGGGTGAACACGGCGATGACGGAGGCGGACCTGCCCGTGCCGACGGCGACCTCTTTCGCGGTCTCGGGTGTCGACGTCGACGAAGACCGTCTGCTCGCCGACTACGTCAGCGGCCTGCGGGACCTGATCGCGGAATTGGCGGTCGGCGGAGGCGACGCCGTCGCGTCGACGGTCGCCGAGCGGTGTGCGACGATCGGGACTCAGGTGAGTGTGACCGTGCCGGAGGGAACGGCGCTCGTGGGACGCGCGCTCCGCCTCGATCCCGATGGTCGGCTGGTGGTCGCCACCGTCGACGGTGCGGAGCGCATCGTCGGCGCGGGTGACGTCGTGCACGTACGCTGAGCGCCGGGCCCGGGTGCCGCCCAACGGCGTGATCGCGTGACGACGGCCCGGTCATGCGCGGTTTCGCCCGGCCACCGGGCACAATGTTCTCGTGACCTCGCCCACCGCCTACCCCGGGCGTCCCGCTGCGCCGGCGCCGGGTGCGCCGGCGCCGGAGCGCCGCGTCGCGCGCGTGCGGGCGCACGCGCGGGGTCTGTTCTGGTCGGCGCTGGTGCTGATCGCCGTGGCCGGGGCCACGGGCTACTTCACGGGAAATCTGCCGGAGCCGCTGCAGGACTGGATGCTGTGGGCCGCCGCAGGCCTCGTCGTCGCGCTGCTGGTCGTGATTCCCTACGTCCGATGGTGGACGCACACCTACACCGTGACGACGCGCCGCGTCGTCGAGCAGTCGGGCGTCTTCGGCCGTCGACGCCGGGAAGTGCTGCACGCCCGCGGGTACACCATCGAGGAGCGTCGCGGTCCGCTGCAGCGGCTGTGGGGCGCCGGCACGCTCGTGCTGTCGAACGGTGTCGATGAGCCGCTGCGTATGGTCAACGTCCCCGCGGCGCGCCTGCTGCACGAGGCCCTGTCCGATCAGGTGGAAGTCAGCCAGATCCTCGCGCATCGCGACGGGCACTGGGACGGTTCCACCGCCCCGCTCATCGGCGACCCGCCGCCGCTGCCGCGCTGATCGCGATCCTGACGGCCGGGCGAGATCGACGCTGGGCGCACGCCGGGGTGCGCGTGCCCCGCGAACTGAGAAGATGGATGCGACGAAAAGGAGCACCATGGCACTCACCCTCGGCATCGTGGGCGGCGGGCAGCTCGCCCGGATGATGATCGCTCCGGCGGTGGAGCTCGGCGTCCGCGTGCGCGTGCTCGCCGAAGAAGAGGGGATGTCCGCCGCGCTCGCGGCGACCGCCACCGGCGACTACCGCGACCTGGACACGGTGCGGGCGTTCGCCCGCGACGTCGACGTCGTCACCTTCGATCACGAGCACGTTCCGCAGGACGTGCTGCGGGCGCTGGTGGCCGACGGCATCCGCGTGCACCCCGGCCCCGATGCGCTCCAGTTCGCGCAGGACAAGCTCGCGATGCGCGCGCGCCTGGCCGAGCTCGGCATGCCGCAGCCGGAATGGGCGGCCGTCACCGACGCGGCGGGGCTGCAACGCTTCCTCGACGCCAACGGCGGGCGCGTGGTCGTCAAGACGCCGCGAGGCGGCTACGACGGCAAGGGGGTGCGGGTCGTCAGCGACCCCGCCGAGGTCGCCGACTGGTTCGACGGCGGTGCGCTGCTGGCCGAGGAGCTGGTCGACTTCTCGCGCGAACTGGCCCAGCAGGTCGCGCGGAGTCCTTCCGGTGAGCTGCGTGCGTATCCCGTCGTCGAGACGGTGCAGCGTGGCGGCGTGTGCGCCGAGGTGGTTGCGCCGGCCCCGCGCGGCGGTGCGCGTCTGACCGAGGTCGCGGCGTCGATCGGTGCAGGCATCGCCGAAGGGCTGGGCGTGACCGGAATGTTGGCGGTCGAGCTGTTCGAGACCACGGACGAGCGTCTGCTGGTCAACGAGCTCGCCATGCGACCGCACAACAGCGGGCACTGGAGCCAGGACGGGGCCGTCACGGGGCAGTTCGAGCAGCACGTGCGCGCCGTGCTCGATCTGCCGCTGGGTGATCCGTCTCCGCGTCAGCCGTGGGCGGTCATGGTGAACATCCTCGGTGGTCCCGCGACCGATTCGCTGGAGAGCCGCTTTCCGGCCGCGCTCGCCGCGCACCCCGCGGTGAAGGTGCACACGTACGGCAAGGCGCCGCGCCCCGGACGGAAGGTGGGCCACGTCAACGCCTTCGGCGACGAGGTGGATGCCGTCGTCTATGAGGCCCGTGCCGCCGCGGCGTTCTTCGCCGACTGACCGGCCTCGCCCGCCGCCGTCGTTCCGAACTGCAAGGGTTGGCGGGTGACACGCCGGTGTGGTGGTGGATGCCGCGGCGAGTCGCTCGCGCCACCTTGCAGTTGCGGCGAGTCGTTCCTCCCGGTCGTTGAGCCAGGTGCGTAGCACCGAGCCGAAACGGGGTTTCTGCGAGTGGCGGCGTTTCGACTCGCTGCGCTCGCTCAACGACCGGGCCGAGGCGCGCAGCAATGGGCCGGAGCGCCGTGCACGGCGGGCGGGATGCGTGGCGTTGCGGGGTTCTTCCAGCGTGCCGTCCTAGCCTGGTCGGGTGACTCGCGCTCTGCATTCCTCGGCATCCCCTCTCGTCGGCGTCGTGATGGGATCGGACTCGGACTGGCGCGTCATGAGCGATGCCTCTCAGGTGCTCAGCGAGTTCACGATCGAGCACGAAGTGGAAGTCGTCTCCGCGCACCGCACGCCCGACAAGCTGCTGCGATACGGGCGTGAGGCTCGGGAGCGTGGCCTGCGTGTGATCATCGCGGGTGCGGGTGGTGCGGCTCATCTGCCGGGCATGCTCGCGTCGGTCACCGCATTGCCGGTGATCGGTGTGCCGGTGCAGCTGGCGACGCTCGATGGGCTCGACTCGTTGCTCAGCATCGTGCAGATGCCGGCGGGGATTCCCGTGGCGACCGTGTCGATCAACGGCGCCAAGAACGCCGGTCTGCTGGCGGCCCGGATCCTCGGTGCGTCCGACGCACGGATCGCCGACCGTGTCGAGCAGTACGCGCGCACGCTGGAGGCGCAGGTCGAGGAGAAGAACCTGCGCTTGAAGGAGTCTCTGTGAGCACGGCTGCCCCACCGCGCTCACCGCGGCCCGCGGCGGAGCCGGTGATCGTCGGCGAGCAGCCGATGCGCCGCCCCGATACGCGTTCGCCGCGCGTGATGACCCGCCGCGCGTGGTGGCTGCTGGCTCTCAACTTCCTCGTTCCTGGGTCGGCGCAGGTGCTGGCCGGAAGCCGCCGCCTCGGCCGGGTGGGTCTGACGGCGACGCTGATCATGTGGGTGGGCGTGGTCGTCGCCGCCGTGGCCGCGCTGGTGTGGCCGACGCTGCTGTTCACTCTCGGCACGAACGCCGCCGCCCTGCTCGCCGTGCAGCTGGTGCTCCTGGCGTACGCCGTGCTGTGGGTCGTGCTGACGATCGACACTCTGCGTCTGATCCGTCTCGTGAACCTGCGGCCGGGCGCGCGTCCGCTCGCGGCGACCCTGGCGATCGTCGGTCTCATCGTCGGTAGCGGCGGTGCGGTCTACGCGGCCCAGCAGCTGCTGGCCCCCGCGCGCGAGGCGATCGCCGCGATCTTCACGAACAATGCGCCGCCGGTTCCCCCTTCCAACGGCTACTACAACTTCCTGCTCCTCGGCGCCGACAGCGGCCTGGGGCGAGACTCGATGCGGTTCGACAGCATCTCCGTGGTGTCGGTGAACGCCGAGACAGGTGCGGTGCACATCACGGGTATCCCTCGCGATCTCGCGTACGCGCCGTTCGCCGACGGACCCATGCATGACCGTTATCCGGACGGCTTCCAGGGGCATCCCTCAGAGACCTGCGGGTGGGGTCCGGGCATCAACCAGCTCATGAACGCCGTCGAGATCTGCCAGCCCGATGACGGCAAGGAGATCTACCCGGATGCCGCGGCGAACAGCTCCACGCCGGCCGTCGAGGCGACGAAGGATGCCGCGGAGGGCATTCTCGGCATCCAGATCCCGTACTACGTCTTCGTCGACATGAAGGGCTTCGCCGACATCGTCGACGCGCTCGGCGGTGTCAACATCACGGTGCAGGAACGGCTGCCCAAGGGGGGCGGGCCCACCTATGAAGGGGAGCCGGCCGAGGACTGGGCCATCGGGTGGATCGAGGCGGGTCCGCAGCACATGGATGGCGACACGGCGCAGTGGTACGCGCGGTCGCGCTACACGACGAGCGACTGGGATCGGATGCGCCGGCAGCGCGAGCTGCAGCAGGCGATCCTCGCGCAGGCGAACCCGGCGAACGTGCTGAGTCGCTTTCAGGCGGTCGCGGCGGCGGGATCGGATCTCGTGAAGACGGACATCCCGGATTCGATGCTCGGCTTCCTCGTGCAACTGGGCGTGAAGGCCAAGGAGCAGCCGGTGCAGACGCTCGAGCTCACCCCCAAGGGCGCCGGGATTCTCACCGATGACCCGACGCCCGACCAGTACGCGCACGTGCGCGACCTCATCCGGCAGGCGCTCTATCCGCCGTCTCCGACGCCGAGTTCGGAGGGCTGAGCCGTGACCGCCACACTGCGCGTCGTGCTCGACCAGGTCGTGGCGCCGACGGACGCCGACCTCGAGACCGCGTCTCGTGAGCTGGCGCGGGCGCTGATCGCGACAACGCCCGGTGGGTGCGAGGTGGCGGCGATCGTTCCCTCAGCGCCCGATGCCGCGGGCGATCTCGAGGGGGCGGTGCCCGGACTCGCCGACGTGACGCGCGCCTCGCTGGCAAGGCGTGAGCTCGCCGCCTCGTGGCAGCTCGGGCTGGCACCGGGCATCGGCGGAGGCATGATCCATTCGCCGACCTCGCTCGCGCCGCTGATCAAGCACGATCGCGTCCACGACAACGACCAGACCGTCGTGACGATGTGGGATCTCTCAGCCTGGGAGCGGGCGGGAGAGATGCCGCGGACGGCCGTCACGTGGCACCGGGCGATGCTCAAGCGCGCCGTGAAGCACGCGGATGCCGTTGTGGTGCCCACCCATGCGATGGCGCACCATCTCGCGGAGATCGCGCCCCTCGGCGACCGGATCCGCGTGATCGCGGGAGCCGCACCGGCCGGCTTCGCTGTCCCCACCGACGAGGTCGGGCGGCGGCGGGCGCTCGGCATCCCCGACGGGTGCCTCGTCATTCCCGGGTCATCGGCGGCGTCGGCGGGGCTCACGGCCGCCTTCGCCGCCGTCGCCGCGGCCGGAGCCGATCTGCCCGTCGTCGTGCTGGACGCGCCGGAGGGCGACGAGCCCGCCGTCGCCGAGCTTGCTGCGGCATCCGGTCTGGCGGAAGGGCGTGTGCACGTGCGCGGCGCCCTGGAGGACGCGGATCGCGCGGCCGTTCTGGGCGGGGCGGTGGCGTTGCTGGCTCCGTCGACGCTGAGCGGTTTTCCGTGGCGGGTCGTGGAGGCGTTGGCCGTCGGTGTTCCCGTCATCGCCGCGGACTCCGAAACACATCGCGAGGTCGTCTGGGACGGGGGAGTGCTGGCGTCGGTGAGCGACGACGGTGCGTTCGCGGAGGCGCTCGCGGGACTGCTCGGCTCGACGACGTCGGTCGAGCGACAGGCCGTGCTGGCAGCCGATCGCGGCAGGGCGTTCTCCTGGATGAGCGCGGCGGAGCGGGTGTGGCAGCTGCACGCGGACCTGTGAAGGCGACAGTAGGCTGATGCAATGAGCCATAGGGTGACGGTCGTGGTCCGCACCAAGGATCGTCCCGATTTCCTTGTTCGCGCGCTGAGCGACATCGCGGCGCAGTCGTTCACAGATGCCGCCGTCGTCGTGGTCAACGACGGCGGTTTGAGGGCCGACGTGGAGCGAGTCGTTCTCGCCTCGGCGCTCACCGAGCGGGTGAGCGTCCTCGACAGCGCCGCTCCCGGCGGACGGTGCGCGGCGGCCAACACGGGAATCGCCGCCTCGGAGAGCGAGTATGTCGTCCTCCACGACGATGACGACCTGTGGCACCCCGACTTCCTGAGCCGCACAGTGGCGTACCTCGATAGCCACCCGCACGACGCCGGTGTGGTGGTTCCGACTGAGATCGTGTACGAACGGCGCGTCGTGGGGGAGTGGGTCGAGTACGACCGGGTCCCGTTCTGGAACGGCATGACCGCGGTCTCCTTTACGGCTTTGCTGGAAGTGAACCGTATGGTCCCCATTTCGGTGTTGTACAGACGTGACGTCCACGACACCGTCGGCCCGTACGACGAGGCCCTGGAGACAGTCGAGGACTGGGATTTCTACCTTCGGATCACGGCCCGTTTCGCACTGGGTTTCCTTCCCGGAGACGTCCTCGCTTACTGGACGCAGCGGCCAGCTGTGACAGGCAGCTCAGCGAACAGCATGTTCGAGCTGGCCGGCGCTCACGTGCGCGACGATGCCGCCGTCAGGGATCGCGAGCTCAGGAAGTGGGTCGCCACACAAGGACTGGGGCTCCCGCTGTACCTAGCCCAGATGGAGCGTCAGATCCGCGAGCGGCTCGTTCACGAGATGACCATCCAGCTTGACCGTCAGCGTCGCGAGATCGTCGACGAGATCTACGCTCGCCACCCCGTCTGGAGACGTCTGCGTCGCTTGTTCGGCCGGTGAGGCGCCCATCACGCGCGCATTAGCGCGACGGCCTCCTTGCTGGGCCCATCGAAGGCGACTTGGCCCCCTCGCAACAGGACCCCGCGCGAACACAGCGTAGAGACCATGTCGAGGTCGTGTGACACGACAACGAGTGTCTTGCCTTCAGCGTGCATCTCGCGAATACGTGCCAGGCACTTCTGCTGGAACGGCTCGTCGCCGACGGAGAGGATCTCGTCGATGAGGAGAATATCGAGCTCCGTGTGGATCGCGACCGCGAAGGCAAGCCGGAGGAACATACCAGAAGAATAGTGCTTCACCTCCGTGTCGATGAACGGCTCGATCTCGCTGAATGCCACGATTTCGTCGAACCGCGCCTGCGTCTCCTTCTTCGACATTCCGAGGATGGCAGCGTTGAGATAGACATTCTCGCGACCGGAGAGATCAGGGTGGAAGCCGGCGCCGACCTCGATCAGCCCCGCGATACGGCCGCGCGTCAGTATCCGACCGCGGTCGGGACGGATGACACCGGAGATGAGCTTCAGCAGCGTGGACTTGCCCGATCCGTTGAAGCCGAGGAGCGCCACCGCATCCCCGGCAGCGATTTCGAAAGAGATCCCGTCGAGGGCATGAAAGTCAGTAGTTAGCGGCTTGCGACGAATCGCAGCGAGAAAAGTCTCCTTGATGGAGTGGGTGTGACGCAGCTTGAAGTCCTTGTGGACGTCGTCGACGACAATCACCGGCGCGGAGTCAGAGTTCTTGGGCAAAACGACCTTCTAGCTTCCGGAACACGAGCTGTCCGGCGACGAGCGCCGTCAGAGCAGTCAACAATGCAATGAGAGAGAACAGCCACAGGTCGGGCAGCGGCTCACCGCTCGTCGGGTTCAGGTCCAGCCAGAACCCGTAGTGGAAAAGCTCGACGGCCGGCGTGAGAGGGTTCAGGCGGTACACGGTGAACCACACCGGGCCGAGATGCTGGGCGACCATCGACCATTGGTACATGACTGGTGACGCCCACATCGCGCACATGATGATGATCTCGACGAAGCTCTGCGCATCGCGGAAAGCCACGTTGATTGCGCCGAACAGCAGACCTAGTCCTGTCGACAAGATGGCGATGATGATCACCCCAAGCAGGATCGCTCCCACGGCGAGAGGTGAGAAGCTCCATCCAAAGATGATCGCCAGCACCCAGACGACGATGATCTGTGGGATCGTGTTGACGGTCGCGACGAGCATGCTGGAAACGGGGAAGAGCTCGCGAGGAAGATAGATCTTCTTAATGAGAGCGGAATTGTCGACGATGCTCCGCGTTCCATTCTGGAATGCCTCGCTGAAGAAGGTGACTGCAGTGAAGCCGGACAGCAGGTAGATCGGATAGAAGCCGATGCTCGAGTTCAGGCCGAGAAAAAGACCCAGTGCAACGAAGAACACGGCGAACTGAACGAGTGGCTTGACGTACGACCACATCCATCCGAGCACGGACCCGCGGTAGCGGATCTGAACCTCCTTGCGCACAAGCAGTGCAAGGAGGTGGCGTCGCTGGAAGACGTCAATGAGTCCGAGGCCGGTTCCCGGCTCCCGAAGGATCGCAACACTGTTGTCGGCAGTCATGGGCTTCCTGAGCGAATCGGACACGCAACTTCAACATCCTAATGGTCCACTCCGAGAGTGCTCCTGGGAGCCGGATAGGCTGTGTCGGTGACGAGTGAGGACGATACGCGCCCGCGCAGAATCGATGTCGTCATCCCCGTGTCCCGTCATGGGCGTGAGGTGACCGCGACGATCAGGTCGACGGAGGCGGCCGCACGGGCTGTCGGCGACGCCGTGGCGGTCGACATCATCCTCGTCGTCAGCGATGCGCTCGTCGCCCGGCTGCCCGAGGCGGCTGCCGGCCACCGGCTGCTGAGCGAATCCACAGACGTCTCTTCCTTGCTGATCGCGGCCGGATGCGCCGCATCCGCAGCCGACATCGTTGCTGTCGTCGAGGCGGGAAACCACCTATCGGCACCGTTCCTTGCTGCTCTGGGTGCAGGCGATGTGAGTGAGCATCGCGTCTGGTGTCCCGAGGTGGTGATCACATTCGGACTTCGCACAGGCACGGCCCGGCAGCCGGCATATGCTCCGGAAGCCGTGGGCGCTCGCGACCTCGCACGCCGACTTGCCCGTGAGAAGGTGTGGGAGTCGACGCTTGCCGGAACTCCCGCGGTGATAGCCAGCGCTTTCCGAAAGGCCGGGAGCGCTGGAGTTGTCGCGGCATCCGCGGCCCTCCTCGATGCGGGCGTGCGGGTCGTGCCCGTGCCGGGTGCTGCCACTTTCATCCGCTGCTGGACAGCAGAGGCACCACGCGTGCACGCGGGACCGATTCTCTCCCCGGTCGATCTTCTCGCTTCTTCGACGCTCGCCCCCACAGACGCACGCGAGGTCGGCCGAGCCGCGTCTCACTCGGGGCGGGGGCGACGGGTGTTGCGCACAGCCATGCACTTGCTGCGGCCGTGGCAGGAGACAGCCGCCTCCGTCAGAGCGCGCAGAGCCGCGCCTCATCGCTTCTCTCTTCCGCTCCTTGCGCAGTGGTTCGAGGCCAACCGGTGCGACGCCCTCGTTCCCTTTCCGCGGGGAGATGTCGCTGTTTGGGCAGAGGATTGGGATGCCCAGGCCGCGCGGCGACGCAGCGAGATCGATGCGTACTGGTGGATCATGGATCGCCTGGGACCGGCTCCGGACTACGTGCTGTTCGCGCCGTGGCTTCGTAAGGGCGGTGGCGACACCGTCGTCATTCAGTACATCCAATCGATACAGCGTCAGGACCCGACAGCGTCGGTCGCGCTCATCACGACAGAGCCGGTGCGATCGACACGGCTCGCAGATCTTCCCCACAGCGTGGCCGTGGTCGAGTTGAGCGAGATGCTCGAGCGTGGCATACATCGCGACGCTCTCGTCGAGTGGATCGTGCCGCAGCTTCTCGCGCAGCTCAGTCCGCACACGGTGCACGCCTTCAACTCCACCGTCGCCTTTGACGTCGTCGAGCAGTTCGGCGACGTCCTCGCAGGCCGCAGCCGCTTGTTCCTGTCGACCTTCGCGATCGATCGCAGTTCCGACGGTGAGGCGCTCTCCGTTCTGTTTCTGCGCAGGCCGGGGTTTCTGGACCCGGTGAGCGCGGTCCTCGTTGATTCGCAGTTCTTCGTGGATCGCGTCGTCTCGGAGCTTGGCTACTCAAGGGAGAAATTTAGGGTTCAACGAAGCGTGGTCGGCGTGCCCGAAGGTATAGTGTCGGGCCCGCGTTCGACGCCGCTCAGAGTGTTGTGGGCTGGGCGCTTCGACACGCCGAAGAGGCTCGATGTTTTCGCTGCTGTGGTTGAGGCTGCGCGGACGAGGGGCCTCGCCGTCGATTTCCACTTCTACGGCCTAGAAGTTATGGGCGCTAGCGGGCTCGCTGAAACGCTCAAGCGCCTCGAGCGCGCTGGTGCTGTTCGACACGCTCCGTTCGCGACATTCGATGACGTGTCGGAGTGCGGCTACGGCGCCTACATCTTGACGAGTGAGTGGGAGGGAATCCCCCTCACGATCCTGGAGGCAATGGCGGCAGGTATTCCAGTTATCGCGCCTCTCGTCGGTGGCATCGATGAGGTTCTGACTGAACGGACCGGATATCCGGTGGATCAGTTCGAAGATGTGGATGCGTACCTGGCCGCCCTCAGCGCGGTGATCACCGATCCCTCCGAGTCGGCGGTTCGTTCCCAGCGCGCGCGTGCCGTGATCAGAGAATCGTTCTCGGATGGTGCATTCGACGCTCAACTCCGCAACGACGGACGGTATTTTCGCCAACGGTAGTCATGTCAGCCCCCCGAGCAGGTCACGCTCCACGGCATTTACGAAGCTCTGCCAGGAATGGTGCTCGACTGCGAAGCTATAGCCGGTTTCGATGAGACTTCTGCGCAGCGTGAGGTCTTTCATCAGGCGCTCTACAGCGTTCGCGAACCCGTTGATGTCGTCGGGCCCCGCGGTGATCAGGCCCGTCTGTTCATTGCGGATGATATCCACGACTCCTCCTACTCCCGACGCAACGACGGGCAACCCCCGCAGCAGGGACTCGACGAGAACGAGGGGCAAGCCCTCGTTCTGCGACGTGAGCAGCAGCGCGTGATAGCTATAGGTGTCGAGCGTAGGCAGTCCACCCGTGTAGCTCCCTTGGTATACGACCCCGCTTTCGCGGAACTGCGACATGATCTCGTTGCCAGCCCCGCCAAGAACGATCGACCCCCACGCTTCTATACGTACTGGGAGCCCACGCCGTTTCAATTCGTGGGCGAGCTTCGGAAGAACATCGGGGCGTTTCTCCCCGTCGAGGCGATGTGGCCACAGGATACGGAACGGGTTTTCGTGGGAGAAGTGCTCGTCATGGTAAGCCCGGGTAGCCCGAGGCAGTTGAGGGGTCGAATGGGACGTGGGCTGCCGGTGAACGATGACTGAGCGGTGGTCGAGGGCCAGCGTCTCCGTGATCGTCGCTGCCGTGCGCGAATTGTCCGTGAGAAGGGCATCGATCTCGTCGAGGAACCGCCGCTGGCTGTCATCCGTGATCGGATTGGTCGGATAGTCGTCACCGATCTTGTCGAACGAGAACAGGGTCGCGAAGACTCGAGTCCCATCAGTGATCTGATGCGCGTACTTTCGAAGCGCCTGCACGAAGTGGAAGCTATTGACGCAGACCACCAACTCAGGGCGAAGCAACACGATGAGCTGCGCGATGAGGCGATCACGTACGTGCGGAAGCAGCGTCAGCCATCGTTCGTCGAGGTGCGAATACTGGATGGTGCCGGGAATGCGCTCGTGCACCGTCTTCTCTGCCAAGAACGTCCCAAGCATTGTCGTGCGCCCCTGGAATCGATCCGTAGCGGCCAGAGCTTGTGCGTAGTTCAAGGACACGGTGTCGGCGCCCCCGATGCCCACCCATGGAACGATGACGAGGGCCCCGTTGGCGTCGCGAAGGCGATCGAGCGTGCCGACGAGGATGTCTCCATAACCGTCGTCACGGGCTTGCCAGGATTCGAGAGATAGAAGCGCCGTCGCGGTCCACGAGATTGCGGGCTCGAGACGCGTCGCCTCACGAAGAGCTTGGCGGACCTCTGTGGAGACACGCTCGATCGTCGGTGCCAACCGAGGGCGCCGCCAACCGGGCACAGAGCGCGCGATCGCGCGCGCTCCGCGGTAGAGGACGTGCTTGGCCTCCCAGCTGAGCCACCACGTAGCGCGCCTCACGAACGGCAACATTGTCCGGTAGAGGCGGTGGGTCACCGGAGCCGGAGCGGAGTCGGTCGAGGGTTCTGCACGATCGACGCGAGGAAGGGCAAGCTTCAGGCCATCGAGATCGAAGGGTGGCAGAAGTGATGCCGCGTGACGATTGTTCACCCCACCCGATTCACGGACCCGGTAGAAGAAGACTGTGTTCGGCGCCACATCGTGGACGACTCCTGCGGCGCTGGTATCTATGTTCCACAGCCAATCCTCCGGGCCATAACCGGCTTCGGGGGCGAGGGAACGGTAGGGGATCGATACGAGGACCGAGCGGAGAGTGACACAGGACGCAGGCCAGAGGTTGCGGCGTATGAGGTCTCGGTAGTCGATCTCGTGCGTGCGCGTGGATTCAGTTCGCCATAGAAGGGACCGGGCGCCGAAACTCATGACGAGCTCGGGGTGAAGAACGATCGGGTGATCGCTTTCGCGCAGGAGCGCCACGGAATCGGCGAAGTAGTTCGACGAAACGAGGTCGTCCCCGTCAACGTAGGCGATGAACTCTCCGAGGGCGTTGTGGGCGGCAAAATTCCGCGCTGCACCCGACTCTCCCAATGACACGTGCTCGACTCGAACACTGAACATGGAGGGGGCCGATTCAGCGAAGCGGGTGGCCTCGTGACGCGTGGGTGCGTCAGCATTGTCGCAGATTATCACCAACTCTGCTGACTCACCCTCTGCGATCAGCCGCTCAATAGCGGCCGCCACCGAACGCAGTGTTGGTCGGAGGAGTCGCCCTTCGCCGTGCGAAGTGACGACGACACTCAGCGTGATCGGCATGAGACGAGATCACTGCCGCCGCGTCGCCGGAACCCGCCATCACCGAACAGGTGCTCGTCAGCGCGGCAGTGAGTGGCGCCCTTCGCGTGGACATGAGAGCACGTCGGCAGGGTCGGACGACTGGGCGCGGCTGCTGTGGGCAACACTGTCGCGGCACTGGCACGTCTCGCGTGGACGTCTGCGACAATATCGGCGTCGACGTGGATGGCGAATAGCCCTCTGCCGAACACGTGGGTGGTTCGAGGTTCGATCACCTTCCTAGCGTATGCGGTGCGCCGCATCGACGATCACCCCGAGGCTGTCTCAAGGAATCTCTACGAGGCCGCAGGATTCTTCTGGTCCTCACTCGAAGCGACAGGCGGCGTGCGATCTGTGTGGTCACCGTCGCGTTGTCCGTCCGCTGATGGAGCCGCGAACGTGGGCGCTCAGGTTTAGGTTCAGGTTCCGGTCATGGCGGAGGGCGTCGTGGCGCCCGCCGCGGGATGGCTTGACTCTGGACTTACGCGTTGGCGAGGGGTTTCCCGAACCCTCAGCGAGTTCCAGGATCCGACGGTGAATGAGCTCGTCGGTGTGAGGCGACCGCCCACGGTGCTTCTCCAGAGCCCGCACCTCGTGGGAAGTAAGGCGCATTGTGGATTCAGGTGCGCGCACGAGGCTGCCCCGCAAAACGCGATGGGAGCCCACGAAGCGGGGATGATGCACGGCTCCGAACCGGGTGGTGAGGCGTAGACACATGTCGTATTCGTTGCAAGCGACGGTTTCGTCGTAGCCGCCGATGTCGCAGATTGCGGCGGTGCGCAGGATTACCCCGGGAGCCGGGATGCAGTTGGCGGCGATCAGAAGTCGGTGCAAGGCTTCCGTCCGATCGGGCACCCACGCGCCCGCAAGACGCGTACCCACATCGTGAGAGGTGCGTGTGACGCCCCCGCATCGGTCTCGATGACGGGCCTTGACCCCGGATCGTGGACACGGTGTCATTTCGGTTATGCCGCTTCCGTGAGGGTAGCTGATCT